>JAFUTP010000066.1 GCA_017484165.1 Cardiobacteriaceae bacterium
AAATACGGTAAATAAAAATATAAAAATTTTTTTGAACACAATTTTTCCTTTGATGCTTGAATAAAAATAACGCCAAGCAAAAATTGCTAGGCGTTATTTATTTTATGCAGATTTTTGTGTAAATGCAAATTTTTCTCAATTACTCAATCAGAAATAAGTTCCACTGATTTACCCTCTTCTTTATTTCTATCAATAACCGAAAAGTGAATTTGACTTGATAATCCATCTTGATCTATAACCGTTAAGCGATAATAACCCAAATCAATATCATCTAAAAACAATTCCTTGCTATCGGTTTGGGCAATCAGTTTTTCATTCAAAAACCACTGATACGGAGCACTACCGCGGATTAGCCGTAGTGATAATGCGGTTTTCCCGTTTTTTTCAATTTCTGTGCCATTACGCGGTTCGATGATTTGCATTTTCTGCACATCAGTTTTATTTTTTTTCACCGCCATTGTCTGCACGCTATGCGGTAAATATTTATCTTCTGGCAATTTCGCATCGATTTCTGGCGGATTAGGAATAAAAGAAAAAAGTCGACGGTAGAGCGGCAAAAGCGTCTCGGCACTTTCCAATTGCCCAGCAAAACCGTTATCCGCCCGTCCGCGCCACAAAATCAGCGTATATTTTTCACTATATCCAGCTAGCCACAAATCCCGCCAACCGTAAGAAGTGCCAGTTTTAAGTGCCAGTTTTTCCTCACCGAACTTGACATTACCGACTTTGCGCAAAATCCGCGTAATTTCACGGCAATTACGGGCTTTGGCAAAATCTTGCAAGTTTTCCAATTGCAAACCGCCGCCCTCCTGACTTTGGCTTATCTCATCTTCAACCACATCAGAAAATTCAGAAAGTTCCAAATCGCCGTCAAAATCCGCCTTTTGCTTTTCAGGCAACTTTTGCCAAGCACAAACTGCCAAATTACGGTAAATCAAAGCCAAATCACGGCTGCGAATTCCCACTCCGCCCAAAATTACCGCCGCATTGGCAGAAGTTTTTTTCGGAAATTGCAGGGGCAAACCGCGCTGCTGCAACCACAGCGCAAATTCACCGCTACCGTAAATATCCACCAAACGCACCGCAGGAGTATTTCTCGAGCGCACCAAAGCCTCTTCTAAACTAATTTTTCCTAAAAACTGATGGTCATAATTTTCAGGCTGCCAAACTCCGAAACGAATCGGTGTATCGTCAATTTTAGAAGTCGCACGCCAGCTGTAACGATCCATCGCGGCAAGATAAATAAATGGCTTCAAAGTTGAACCTGGCGAGCGCAAGGCACGGAGCATATCAATACCGCCCTTTCTTTCTTTATCGTTCAAATCCGCAGCATTACCGACATAGGCGCGGATTTTGCCCGTTGCGTTTTCGAGCAAAATCGCGGCATAAGTAACGGGAATTGGCGAATTCTTATTCCAACTAGCAAGCTCCTGCTCAAATTTCCGCTGAATTTCCGAGTGAATATCGCTTGCTTTATCGGGATTTTTCTGGGTTAAATGAAAGGCTAAATTCGGAAAATTGCGCGGATTGGGTAACACATTTTTTTGCAAAGACAATTGCAATTCATTTGGCGATAAAACGCCTTGCTCGCTGGCAGCATTCAAAATCCGCTCGATAGCAGAGCTGGCATTTTCAGGTCGGCGATGCCGCCGCGGCGACTGCGGCAGCGCAATTAGCCAAGCAAGTTCCGCCGCCGACAAATCCTCGGGATTTTTTCCGAAATAAAAAACCGCCGCCGTCTCAATTCCCTGCCGATTGCCGCCCATTGGCGCAAGTTGGGCATAAATTGCCAAAATCTCATCTTTACTCTTAAATCTTTCGATTTGTCTGGCACGGAAAATCTCAATAAATTTGGCAGACAAAGTCCGTTTGCGGGGTTTGAGCATTTTTGCTACTTGCATCGTGATGGTTGATGCACCAGAAACCCTTCTCTGACCGCGCAAATTCTGCCAACTCGCCCGCACAATCGCCAAATAATCCACCCCAGAATGACGGTAAAAATTACGGTCTTCATAAGCAAGCAGCATTTTGCGATAAAGCTCGGGAATTTCTTTATTTTTCAAACGGATTTGCCCGTCCTTCGTCGGAAAAACTCGCAAAATTCCGCCGTCCGTTCCGCGAACTATTCGGGAAGTATCGGTAGCAAGCGAAAAATCAGGCGGTGAAATATAGTCAAATATAAATTCAGAAATATAAGTAAAGGTAAAAAAGCAAAGAATAGATAAAAACAATCGGTAAATAATTTTGTAAATACCTGATTTATTATTTTTATCGGATATTTTATTATTCATAAAAAGTGATATTTTATGATACTCTATTGATTAACAAAGCTTCTTTTATATAACTTATGATTGGCAATATTGGCTTCCACATCTTTAATATCCCATATTTGTAATTCCCAAGGATAGTAAAAATTCGATTTATTTTTGAAATAAACATGTATTCCGATATAACCGTTTTTATCATTCAAATACCAGTTTTTCAAACCGTATTTTTCTTTCCAATCATCTAGCTTATTCAACACTTCACCAATCTTTTCCGAAGGCAGGATAATTCTAGCTCCAAATATATCGTTTAGGATATTATTAGTCGGATATTGATTATCCCGTTCTAAATATCTTGCGACCTTGTGCTGAATGCTTTCCGAAGTTTTTACACGATAATAAAAACTAATATCTTGCACATTAGCAGATATTAAATAATCATTTATCGATTCATGCAAATTAAGCCGATATTGCAATATATCTGTCAAGTTAATATGACGCAAAGTTTGCGTTAAATTTACTTTATTTACCTTGCCAGTTTCAAAGTATTCTGCGGAATATTTTAAGTGGATTAAATTGATTTCAGCAATCAGTCTTTCGGTTTTTTCTAGCATTTTTATATTTCTACAAGATTATTATTAAAGTTAAGATAAGCGGTTCTTAAAGTCATCATAAGCAAATTTTTTCACGATTTTATACTCATCTGTTTCACTATTCCACGCCACAATAGTAGGTAAATTTACACCGTTAAATGTATTAGTTTTAACCATCGTGTAATGTGCCATATCCAAGAAGACTAATTTATCACCTACACGGACTTTTTCAGGGAAAGAATAATCCCCAAAAACATCACCAGAGAGGCATGATAAACCACCAAGACGGTAATTAAATGGATGATGCTGTTGGTCATAATTATTACGCAAATCGCAAGTTCTTTTAGCGTTCAAAATTTGCGGCTGATACGGCATTTTCAAAACATCAGGCAAATGCGCAGCGCATGAGCCGTCCATAATCAAAATCTGATATTGATTGTTGCGGATTTCATCCAAAACTTCGCTGACATAAACTCCCGTATTCAAAGCCACCGCCTCACCAGGCTCTAAAATAACTTCAACGCTATATTTATTGCGAAATTTTATAATCGCATCAATCAATTTTTCTCTTTCATAATCATCACGCGTAATGTGATGCCCACCACCAAAATTTATCCATTTAATTTGCGGCAAATAGCTGGAAAATTTTTCCTCAACAGCAGATAAAGTTCGCGCTAACGGTGCAAAATTTTGCTCGCAAAGGTTGTGAAAATGTAGTCCCGTAACCACGCTCGGTAATTCATCAGGAAATTCCGCACGAGTAATACCGAGACGAGAACCTTTTGCCGATGGATCGTAAATTTCCACTTCTCCTTCTGATTGCTCGGGATTTATTCTTAAACCTATTTCCAAGTCTGGATTTCGCTTTTTTGCTAGCTCAATTTCATTAGCAAAAGCATTTAATTGATTTACCGAATTAAAAATACAATGATTAGAAAGCTCTAATATTTCCCGCATATCTTGCCGTGGATAAGCTGCCGCATAAGTATGAATTTCTTTTTTGAAATATTCTTTACCGAGTTTTGCTTCATGCAAACCACTGGCGCAAATTCCCGATAAATAGGAACTAATCAGGTCAGAATAATGCCACATAGAGAAACTTTTTAAAGCCAAGAGTATCTTTGCAGAACTTCTTTTACTAATATCTTGCAATATTTCTAAATTTTTTTTCAGTAAATATTCATCAACCACAAAACAGGGGGTCGGTAATTCAGCAAGATTTAACTTCTTAAAAACTTCTTTATGCATTATTTAAGCCCAAAAATAAAACGAGAAATAGAATAACGGCGAATAAGCTCGTAAAGTCCATAAGATACGGCAAAAACTACCGTAACTAAAAGAAAATAATATCCGCCATTAGATAAAAATTGGAAATCTAATAATTTACCGAAGATTATCAATAAAGGGTGATGAACCAGATAAATTACAATTGCCGAGTTAATTAAATAACGGATAACTTTATTAGCTTGCCGTTTCGAACGATAAAAAATTATAAATAAAAATAAAGCACAAGATAAAGCCGCAACAGTGGCAATAAATCTCTGCAAGAAGGGGCGTAATGAGGGATAAACTTCAATATCAAAAAACTTAAAATGGTATAAATATTCAAAACCAGCCGAAAATAATGCAAGAACCCCTAAAAAATAAATTGCTTTTACTGGAATTCGGTCAAGTTTATCTTGATTGATGAATAATAAAGCACCAAAGTAATAAAACGGATAATAAGATAGAGTATTTAAGATAAAAAAGTTAAATAAATTATTCGAAACAGGCCCAAAAAAATGCCAGTAGTCCCCATTAAAATATAAGCAAGAGCAGTAAATAAACCATACCGCAAAAAGCATTGTTATTATTCCAAGTTTTTGATTTTTATAGAAAACTTTCGGTAAAATCAAATCAATTAGAGCGCAAACGAATAAAGTAATCAAAAACCAACCGTGCATTACCCAACGCCACATATCAAAATGAGCCCAACGGTAACCCATCGTTAAACTACCATAAATTTGCAGGAATAAATTAACCCCAAAACAACCCAAAACAAGCGGAATTAAAACCCGTTTTATGCGCGCACGGATAAACTCTTTTTTACCCTTACGGCTAATTATCATATAAGACAAAAAGCCAGAAACTAAATAAAAAGCTTCCATTCGAAAAATATGTTCAGGATAAACCGAACGGTATATTAAAGCACTTTTATGATAAGGGCTGGAATAAACAAAATGAAAAGTCGGTGCAAGAATACAAGCTGCATGCCAAAACACTCCAATAAGCATTAAAGCCGCACGGAGTTCATCTAAACCGTAATAGTAGCGTTTTTGTGTTGCAAGAGTGTTAGTAGAAGAATTTGATTTATTACTTGGTTTATTGTTTATTGGTATTGTCATTCAATTATTCCTAAATGAATAAATATTTTTGAATTATATAACAACCATAACAACTTATAAAATATAAATTAAGCGCAAAAATAGCCCAAAGAGTAGAAAAAATAATCTTTCTTAATTTAGATGAATTTTTATTTTTCAGCTATAATTACCGCTTTATTTATTAAGCGGAAAAAAATAATGACAGAAGAAATTCAATCAGATCAAAATTCAAACTCTCAAAACGATTCCTACGATTCCTCCAATATTCAAGTTCTCAAAGGATTAGAGGCGGTTCGTGTCCGACCTGGTATGTACATTGGCAATACAGATGATGGCAGTGGTTTACATCATATGGTCTTCGAAGTTGTCGATAACTCAATTGACGAAGCATTGGCTGGATATTGCGACCGCGTGCAAGTCAAAATTCATAAAGATGAAAGCGTATCGGTTATTGATAACGGTCGCGGAATTCCCGTTGATATTCACGCCGAAGAAGGTCGCAGTGCTGCCGAAGTAATTATGACTGTCCTACACGCAGGGGGCAAATTCGATGCAAATTCATACAAAGTATCGGGCGGTTTGCACGGCGTTGGGGTATCTGTAGTCAATGCCCTATCCGAACGACTCGACTTAACTATCCGTCGCGGCGGCAAAATTTATAAACAAACTTACCGTAACGGCGAACCAGAAACCGAACTCAAAACAGTCGGCGATTGCGGTGAAGAAACAGGCACCGAAATCCGCTTTTTAGCTAGCGACCAAACTTTCTCACTCGTGCAATATGACTATGAAATCCTCTCCAAACGCCTGCAAGAATTGTCGTTTTTGAATTCAGGAGTGCGGATTGAACTTTCCGACGAAAGAAGCGGTAAATCGCAAGTTTTCGAATATGAAGGCGGCATTCGCGCTTTCACCGAACATTTAAATAACGGCAAAACTCCAATCCACGAAAGCATTTTTTACTGCAAAGCCGACAAAGACGATGTGCAAGTCGAAGTTTCTTTGCAATGGAATAACACATATAACGAAAGCGTTTATTGCTTCACCAACAACATTCCACAACGCGACGGCGGCACGCATTTAGAAGGTTTTCGTCTGGCGATGACCAATTGTTTGAAAGCTTATATGGAAGAAGAAGGATTGCTGAAAAAAGAAAAAATTGCCGCAGTCGGTGAAGATATTCGCGAAGGTTTAACCGCGGTAATTTCCGTCAAACTCCACGATCCGAAATTCTCCTCACAAACCAAAGATAAGCTGGTATCGGGAGAAGTTCGCGGGGTTGTCTCCTCAATTTTGGGCGAAAAATTGAAGGAATTTTTATTAGAAAATCCCAATCAAGCAAAAATTATTGCCCAGAAAATTATCGATGCCGCCCGTGCCCGTGAAGCAGCCCGTAAAGCACGGGAAATGACTCGCCGTAAAGATGTGCTCGATATCGGCGGATTACCTGGAAAACTCGCGGATTGTCAAGAAAAAGATCCCGCTCTTTCCGAAATATTTATTGTGGAAGGGGATTCTGCGGGCGGTTCAGCCAAGCAAGGACGCAACCGCAAATTCCAAGCAATTTTGCCGTTACGGGGCAAAATTCTTAATGTCGAAAGAGTGCGCTTCGACAAAATGCTTTCTTCCGATGTCATCGGGACTTTAATTACCGCGCTCGGTGCGGGTATCGGTAAAGATGATTTTGATGCTGATAAATTGCGCTATCACCGCATAATTATTATGACCGATGCCGATGTTGATGGTGCTCATATCCGCACTCTTCTGCTTACTTTCTTCTACCGTCAAATGCCTGAACTAATCGCTCGTGGGCATATTTATATCGCGCAACCACCGCTTTATAAAATCAAAAAAGGTAAGCATAGTCAATATATAAAAGACGATAACGAGTTAAATGAAATATTGCTAAATCAAGCTCTCGATGATGCTAATTTATTTGTAGCAAAAGATACTCCGCCAATTGCCAAAACTAACCTTGAAAAACTCGCTCGAGATTATTTGAAGCTCGAAAATTTAATCGACAAAATGGCATACCGTTATGACCGTCGCGCGCTCAAAGCTTTGATTGATGCACCGCAATTGTCCGATGATTTTCAAGATAAGGAAAAATTAAACCAATGGATTGGCAAATATCAGGAGCAATTAAACCGTCATTGTGAGCCAGGAATTTATTTCAAAGTTGAAATCACCACCGAGGAAGAACCACGACTGCACATCATCATCAGCCAGCACGGTAACGAATTTCACAATTATTTTTCCGATAAATTCGCGCATTCTCCTGAATACAAAAAAATTATGGAATTTGCCAAACAAACGGAAAATTTATTAAGCGATGGGGCTTATGTCGAAAATTCTCGCGGTAAAACAGAGATTAAATATTTCGGAGAAGTTATAAATGCGCTCTTCGCAGAAGGTCGAAAATCCTATGAAATTCAACGCTATAAAGGTTTGGGCGAAATGAATCCCGAACAATTATGGGAAACCACTCTCGACCCTGAAACTCGCCGAATGCTACAAGTATCTTTGCAAGATGCAATGCAAGCCGACGAAATTTTCACAATGCTGATGGGCGAAGAAGTTGAACCGCGAAGAGTGTTTATCGAAGAAAATGCTATTCACGCAGGAAATATCGATATCTAATTCAAGCAGCAAATCGCCTTAAACAATAAAGCCGCCGTAATAATTAACGGCGGCTTTTCTTTTCCAAATCAACACTTAAAACCATCTATTCTGAAAATTTTCCATTTCTTCCACAAACAGTCCATAAACATAAAGAGCGGACATACCATATAAACCTGTTTCATCATCGCAAAAAGCCGCAGCTGTGTTGGATTTGAAAAATTTGTCCATAGCCTCTTCTTCGGATAAATGATATTTCTCGCCAATCAATCGCAGAATTTCTGGAATTATTACGGCTCTAACAGTGGCGTGCATTTTTAATTTCCTACTATGTAATACTCTTGAAAACTCAATGTTTTCAACGCCTTATCGCTACAAAATGCAATTTGATTGTTGATTTTTTCAAATTTCAAGCGTTCAACTGCGTCTTCTTTTCTCATAATACCTTGTAATACAAATGAAACAGTTTCACCAACATTGTCTTCCGCTATTTTGCCGATAACTATGTCATAGCCGTGTTGATAATCTGCCTGACTTCTGCATAACACAACCATATCTAACCATTCCAAACTTGCCCCTGTAAATGATTTGACATTCAGCGCATCTGTTTGTTTCCATTCATAAACATTCACTATCGGCGGTTGCTTTATTTGTGTCATTTTGGATAGCACTTTCGCACGGCGCACTGCCCATCTTTCAGCTTGTTCTTTTATATCGGTTGTATAAAAAGCATATCCGAAATCACGCCCCAGCTCTTGATTGAGGATTTGCGGATAGCGAATTTCTAGCGTTGTTCCGTGATACACAATCATAGTTATGGTTTCCTAAATATTCATCGCAAAACTGCATCATATATTCCATACTCATACCGTGTAAGTCTTCATAATCATCACGCAACATTTGCAATAAACCAGTTTTTTGAAATAGCTCATATATTTCATTTGCAGGTTTATTTATAAATTCGGAATAATAGTTAATACAAAAAGAAACAAAGGATAATTTAGTCATTTTATATATTTCAGTTTATATATACTTCAAGATATCATAAAAAATAACCAATGCCATAAAAGAAAATACCACTGTTGCGCCTAAATAATACAACCATTGCGTCATTTTTTCAGGTAGAGGTTTTCCGCCGCGCAGCATTTCGATTGTGCACAGCAATAAATGTCCGCCATCGAGCATCGGAATTGGCAATAAATTTATAACCGCCAGAGAAAGACTTACCAGTCCTAGAAAATTAAAGAAAATATCACCGCCGATACGGATTGTTTTGCCTGCAATATCACCGATAGTTAAAGGTCCGCCCATATTTTTCGGGGAAATATCGCGGGTAACCAAACGCCCGAGCATTAAATAAGTTACCTTCATATAGTAAATTGTCTTATCAAAACCCTTAGCTATTGAGGTAAAAATTCCATACCGTTCGGTTATTCCATAACGGGCAAAGAAGTCAAAATCAGGTTGCTTAAAGCCATAATAAAAGCCTAAATAACCACGATTAGGATTATTTTCCGAAATTCCCACTGTTGTGCTTAATTTTATCTCCTCTTTACCGCGAATTACGGTTAATTCAATAGCTTGATTGGGGGATTTTGCAATCTCTTCACTTAATACAAAACGAGCAATTCCCGCAGGTATTTCCTTACCATTTACCGCAATAATTTCATCGCCTTTTTTAAGCCCCATTTTCTCTGCTGGTTTATCGGCAATTACATCATAAACTATTGCCGCTTGGGAATACTTTTCAATTCCGTAAAGTCCGATTACTTCTTGCAAATGTAGCTCATCGCCTGCTTTTAAGCTGGAAAAATTCATATAACCTTTATGCAATTGCCCACGGCGCGAATATTCAATTTCTACTTTCTCGCTATGCCCAGCATCAGCTAATGCAACCGCATAATCAACCGCTAGTTTTACCCTTCTACCATTCACTCCAACGATTACATCACCAGCCTGAATACCGCTTTCTGCCGCAATACTATTTTCCGCAACATACAAAACCTCGGGCTTTAAGCCATCAACTCCCGAAATAAACAAGCAAGCAAAGGCAATAACCGCAAAAATAAAATTAACAAACGGTCCTGCAAAGGCAATTAAAAACCGCTGCCAAGCTGGTTTGGCGATAAAAGTGCGTTTTTTGTCTTCTTCGGATAGTTCTGTTTCATTAAGTTTTTTGGCATCTTCACCGAGCATTTGCACGAAACCGCCCAAGGGAATTGGCGCAAGTGTGTATTCAGTTGCATCTTTTTTACCCTTCCAAGTTAATAATGGCTTACCAAAACCAACGGAAAAGCGCAAAATTTTTACATCAAAATATCTCGCGACAATGAAATGCCCCCATTCGTGGATTGTTACCATTATTCCAATGGTGATAACAAATCCCAAAATTCCCCATAAAATACTTACAAAATCAATATTCATATACGAACACCATAAAAATACTTATATCTATTGATATTTGAAGTTTGATCTGATGTTGCATATCAACGAAAATTTTCACAACATCAGCCCAAACTTCTTTTAACAATAGGTATTTTTCTTATCAAATGAGAAATAAATGCACAAATAAATACTATTAACAAAGCACCGATTGTGCGGTAAAAAATACTTCTATTGTCAATATGAAGATACGGCACAATGTAATAAACAAAATAGCCGTGAATTAAATAAACTCCCAATGAATTCTGCTTGATAAATTTAATAAAAAAAGCCGTTAAACAATCATCTTTTGATAAAAAAGACCAGTCCGTACATTTACAAAATAAAAAAACACTAACCGAATAAAACACACATGGAAAGTTTACATACCCCTTAAATAATCGGTTAATACCGTATTCTGGACTTAAATATATTGTTCCAACACAGTGCAGCAATAAGGCAAAAATTCCAAGAATATAAATACAAACTCTATAACAACGCTTAATTTCAATATTTGCTATTACATAACCAAGTATCGGATACAACAACAATCCACCAGCAATCGGATTAAACTTAAATTCATGAAGCACATACGCTTGATAATTGATACCGAAGATTATTTCTATAAACGGAATAAGCGAATAGGAAATAAATATATAGAACGATACATATATATATATATATGTTAAGTTTAGCTAATATCGGAATAGTTAAATAAATTGCAAATAATGGAATAAAAAACCAATATATAGCCATATATTTATAATTAAAGATATTAAAAACAACATTCCCATCATAATTATTCTTAAATATATATACAACCACAACATAGGAAACACATGACCAAACAACAAATGGAATTACCGTCCTATTTATGCGTTTTTGAAAATATTCTTTCAATGTGTATCTATCCGAATAATTTAATAAAGTCGCACCTGTAATCATAAAAAATATTGGCACGGCATAATAAAAAACAGTTTCGATAATGTTAGAAGTAATCCATAATCTCCCTGCTGGACGCGACCAAAACACACCGTTAGCATGCAAAAACACTACGGCAATTACCGAAATGACAGTTAAAACATCTAAATAATTCAGCTCTCGTTCTGTTCTTTTCATTTCACACTCCTAATCCAAACAAACCTACTAATCCGATAACGGGTAACCAACTATCGCTACGGTCGAAAATACCGCCGTGTCCAGGCAAAATTTTGCCGCTATCTTTCACCCCTGCCAATCTTTTGAGCATACTTTCGAACAAATCTCCGACGGTGGCAAAAATCGCAATTGGAATTGCAAAATAAAGATATATCGGATTAAAAATCAGGGAAAAAATATGAATAAAACCTAAAATCAAGCCAACAACCAGACTTGAAATAATCCCTCCGATAAATCCTTCCCAAGTTTTATTCGGGCTGATATACGGTGAAAATTTTCTTTTACCTATTGCTTTACCGACAAAATAAGCTCCTGCATCATTTGCCCAAATCAGAATAAAGAAAAAGAATAAATGCAGACGATGCGCAATACTGGCACTTGAATTATTACTTGGAAGTATTCCCACAATGGAGAGCAATCCGATAAAAAATCCCGCAACTACAAAAAACCACAAACTATTGATAAAAAACAAATTTACTCGAAATTCCCTTTGTAATTTCTGGCTTTTTGCATATCTCCACAAAAGCACGGGGACGAAAATAAACCAAATTAAAGCTTCAATTACCAGCAAGGACAATTCCAAACTGCCAAGCATTTTTTCATAATTTTGAATTTTTACACTGTCAGCCTGTTTTAATAATGCCCAATATTGCGGAAAAACTCCGAAAATCAGCAAAGAAAATACCACTGTTGCTGCGGAAAATAATATTGCTTTCTTTTTATCCATCTTGCGCAACTGACTATATTCATAACTTACAAAGAATATAGCCGCTAACCAACACAGCATAAATAAAGCATTCGGTGCAAATAATAAAATTCCTAAAAAAATCGGAATTGCGATTAGGGCTGAAATTATTCTCTCTTTCATATTTCTCTACACTTTCAATATTCACATAAGGGCGTGTCTAAAAATTCGTCATTTTGAGCCGCAGGTGAAAAATCTCTATCGACAGTTCCTTCGCTGCTCTCAAGATGACAAGATAAAAAAACGCCAGTTTTAACCAGCGTTTTTTTATTTTTGTCGATTTACGGTTTATTCGGTAGAAATTCCGCGATTTTTCCGAAAGCCGTGTCTAATTTCGCAGGATTTTTACCGCCACCTTGCGCCATATTAGCTCGACCACCGCCTTTTCCATCAAGTTCGGAGGCGAGTTTTTTCAAAATATCGCCAGCGTTCAAACCGTTTTTCACCGCACTATCTGCAACGAGCACCAGCAATTTAGCATTTTCCGCACCGTCTGCACCGCCAACCACAACTAAATCCGCTTTTTTCTTATCGCGCAATTGCTCAGCGATTTCCCGCAAAGCGTTGTGGTCAAAACCATCGCGGCGCAAAACTAACACTTGCCAGCCATTGATTGCCACAGGCTCTTCGTTCGCGTTACCTAGTGCAAGTTCTCGTCTAGCGTTGGCGAGTTCTTTTTCCGCTGCTTTCAATTGCGTTTGCAAATTAGCAACTTTTTCGACCACTTGGGCAATATCTCCTTTGACCAGTCCGCCAATTTCCTTGATTTGCGTATCCAAATTACGGAAATGCGCTAAAAACGCCTCACCAGTAACGCATTCCACCCGCCGCACGCCTGCTGCAACCGCCGCCTGTCCAACAATTTTGAACAATCCAATTTCGCCCGTAGATTTGGTATGCGTGCCGCCGCAAAGTTCGACGGAATAGTTATTGCGCCCCATCGCCACTACTCGCACGCGGTCGCCGTATTTTTCACCGAACAACGCCATCGCGCCTTTGGCAATCGCTTCGTCATAGCTCATTTCTTCGATAGTAATCGGCAGATTGGCAAAAATTTCCGCATTCACCGCATTTTCAATCGCCAAAATATCTTCCGCCGTCAAAGCTTCGTTATAAGAAAAATCGAAGCGAGTTTTGACTTCATC
Source organism: Cardiobacteriaceae bacterium (assembly GCA_017484165.1). Classification (GTDB taxonomy): domain Bacteria; phylum Pseudomonadota; class Gammaproteobacteria; order Cardiobacteriales; family Cardiobacteriaceae; genus RGIG9182. Next base: position 13,309 of record JAFUTP010000066.1, read on the forward strand.
CACCAGCGAGCCTTTTTGATGCACCGTATTTCCTAATCGGTCGCGCAAAGCCTTATGCAGAAGATGCGTCGCCGAATGATGCCGCTCAATTTGCCGTCTTCGGGCGACATCAATTTGGGCATTCCCGACGGTATGCGCCGTAATTTTTCCCTTAATAACCTTGCCGAAATGCAGGAAATTGTCGCCCTGCTTTTGCGTATCCGTTACTTGAAACTCGCCATCAGCGGTAGAAATCATTCCCCTATCGCCAACTTGTCCGCCCATTTCACCGTAAAACGGAGTTTTAGCCAGCACCAAAACCGCATCATCACCGCAATTTGCGTTCTCTACTTGATTTTCACCGACAAAAATCGCCCGAATTTCGCTCTGCTCGGAAGTTTGCTCATAACCGCAAAACTCGGTTTTACCGTCGATTTGATATTGCTTATCAGCACGGAATTTGCCTGCCGCTTTTGCTCTATCTCTTTGCGCCTGCATTTCCACTTCATAGCCTTGCATATCCAGCGTCAAACCGCGCTCGCGGGCAATATCAGCGGTTAAATCCACAGGAAAACCGAAAGTGTCATAGAGCTTAAATACCGTCGCACCAGAAATTTCCTTGCCTTTGAGAGCTGCCAAATCTTTTTCCAAAACTTCCATCCCGAGCGACAAAGTTTGGGCAAATCTTTCTTCTTCACGGCGAATGGCGGCGGTAATTTCCGCTTCTTTTTCACGGATTTCTGGATAACTTTCACCCATTTCACGCATTAAGGCAGGCACGATTTTGTAGAAAAAGGCATCCTTCGCGCCCAACTTGTAACCGTGGCGAATTGCACGGCGCATAATCCGTCGCAAAACATAACCACGACCTTCATTCGAAGGCATCACACCGTCTGCCATTAAAAATACCGTCGAACGGATATGGTCGGCAATAACCTTCAAACTCGCCTGCCCCGCATTTTCACAACCAACCGCTTCGGCACAAGCTGCAATCAAATTGACAAATAAATCAATCTCATAATTCGAATGCACGCCCTGCAACACCGCTGCAATCCGCTCCAATCCCATTCCCGTATCAATCGACGGTTTCGGAAGCGGCTTCATATTGCCGCTTGCGTCGCGTTCAAACTGCATAAAGACGATATTCCAGATTTCGATAAAACGGTCGCCGTCCTCTTCGGCACTGCCTGGCACACCGCCCCAAATCTCTTCGCCATGGTCATAGAAAATCTCCGAACAAGGTCCGCAAGGTCCAGTGTCGCCCATCGCCCAGAAATTGTCGGATTCATATTTAGCTTTACCCTTCTTGTCGCCGATACGGATAATTTTTTCCGCAGGAAGTCCGACTACATTGCGCCAAATGTCATATGCCTCATCGTCATCGATATACACGGTAACCAGCAATTTCTCCACTGGCAAACCGAAAACTTGCGTCAAAAGCTCCCAAGCATAGGGAATTGCATCGCGTTTGAAATAATCACCAAAACTGAAATTTCCCAGCATCTCAAAAAATGTGTGATGCCGTGCGGTATAACCGACATTTTCTAAATCATTATGCTTACCGCCCGCCCGCACACAGCGTTGCGCCGAAGTCGCCCGCTGATAATCACGCTTCTCCGCACCAATAAACACATCTTTGAACGGAACCATTCCCGCATTAGTAAAAAGCAAAGTCGGATCAGTTCCAGGAATCAAACTCGCCGAATGCACCTTGCGATGCCCCTTGCCAGCAAAAAAATCTAAAAACGCTTGACGAATCTGTGAAGTTGTGAGCTTTTGCATAAAAAATCCTAAATTTTTCCAATTCTCTACGGCGAATAATCCGCAAACAAAGCCGCATTCTAGAAATTACCGCCAAAAAACAAGCGGAAATCAATCAAAAAATACTTCTAAAAACATAAAAACCGCTGAAAAATGAAGCCCTCCCCCAGCAATTTCAAGCTGCCAACACGGTCGGTCGGTCGCGTGCCGAGGTCGCCAGCACCGACCCGACGCGGTCGGGGGCGAATCCTACTTCGCATCTACGCGTGCCTTATTCGGTATTTATTTACAAAACAAATCCGCCGTTTTTACACGGCGGATTTTTTTATTTTTACCATCAATTTTCGCCCGCTTCCGTCATTTTGAGCCGTAGGCAAAAAATCTATCGACAGTTCCTTCGCTTCGCTCAGGATGACGACCGTATTGTTTGGCGGTTTTACCGTCATTGTGAGCGCAGCGAAAACTCTCACCGCAACCGTAATTTTTAGAGTAGCGAAAAATCTCACCGTCGCCGACAT
>JAFUTP010000067.1 GCA_017484165.1 Cardiobacteriaceae bacterium
AAGCACATTACCGTTCAATTTTGCTAAAATTTCTAGTGTTTTTTCCTTAAATTTAATGTCATAAGCCATAAATAAATACTCCAAATTAGCTGAAAAAATTATTGTAACATATTTTGTTACTTTGATGCGAAATGACTATAGTGATGTTCCAAAAGATAAGTTTGCGAGTGATTCAAAAGTTAAGTTTTATGCTATGTATCCTGCAAAAGAAGGGCATGTTAATGTCATCGTATCTTCTATCTGGACGCACCAATGGGCTGATTGGCAATTTAAGTTCTACACTGATACACTGGAATTAAGTGAAGAATATCATCTTTGGAAATAAAAAACGGCGGAATAATTCTTCCGCCATTTTTATTTTTCAGAATTATTTTTTACCCTGTTAGCGATTATTTTCTAACCACTTTTTAATCGGAGCAAAATCACGGCGATGCTCTGGCAATATTCCGTATTTTTCAATTGCTTGCAAATGTTGTTTGGTTCCATAACCTTTATGTTTTGCAAAACCATACTCTGGATATTTTGCATCTAATTCATACATTTGGGCATCACGGGCAGTTTTTGCCAAAATCGAAGCAGCCATAATATTCGCATTCAGCGCATCACCACCAACAATTGCTCTGGCAGGACACGGTAAATCATCAGGAATACGGTTACCATCAATCAGCACACTGTTCGGCTTAATTTTTAACCCCATCACCGCTCTTTTCATTGCAAGCATTGCCGCATACAAAATATTAAGCTCAAAAATTTCCTCTACTGTTGCACTTGAAATTTGGTAGTCTATCGCTTGTTTTTTTATCTCTTCTGCTAAAATATTTCTACGATTTTCTCTAATTTTTTTCGAGTCATTTAGGTGAGGTAAATTATACTCTTTTGGCAAAATAACTGCAGCAGCAAAAACATCGGCAATTAACGGCCCTCTTCCCGCTTCATCTACTCCAGCCGTTAAAAAAAATTCTACCATCGATGAAAAATTCCTATACTGTTATGTATATTAAAAACAAGAAAAGAAGGGTAAAGTTAATATCCAAAACGCACAATATAAATATACAGCATCGAAGACAACCGCGATAAGCCAATAGCGAATCATAGTTTCAGCGATGTAGTTAATATTCCTTCGACGGCAATAAACAAGCTGCCAAATACCGAAAAAAAAGCCAGAAATATATATTGCAAGCAAAATAATTAAATACACCAAAAATGCTTTGGCATTACCACAACTCAAAATCCAACTAAAAGACGGTGAAAGAATAATCCAACTACCAAACGGTGAAATTATTAAAAAAATCAACGCATACCAAAAACTTTTGCGGCAAAAATCGGCATATTTCTCTTCACCTAATTTTTCCCAGTTTTTCGCTGCTACAAATGAAGTGAGCAAAAAACCAAAAATCCCTGCGAAAATTAAAAAAATCGGAGAATGAAGCCGTATTTTGGTAATTCTGTTGTTCATAATTTCACGCATCATAAACCGCCATCAACAAAGCAATGACGGCTATTTTTTTAAGCGTCCAAAACTTCACGCAACATTTCATTCACAATCTTCGGATTTGCCTTACCGCCAGATTTTTTCAAAACCTGTCCGACAAAAAATCCCAACATTTTGCCCTGCCCTGCACGGTAAGCCGCAACCTGCTGGGGATTAGCTGCCACAATTTCCGCAACCCAATCGCGAATTTGAGCATCATCATTTAGCTGACGCAGTCCGAGTTTGTCTATCAATTGTGCGACATCAGCATCAGGCGCGGTAAATAATTCCTGCAAAACCTTCTTGCCAGCATTGCCAGAAATCGTATTCGCTTTGATTTCAGCAAGTAAATCCGCAACTTTATCCGCCGCAATCGGATTATCGCTGAAAGTTTTAGTATTCTCATCTAGTAATTTATAAAGTTCAGAATGTAGCCAATTTGCCGACAATTTTGCATCATTTGTCTTACCTAAAACCGCATCAAAATAATCACCAGTCGCTAAATCTTGCACCAAGAAATTAAGCAAATCCGCATCAAAACCATAATCCGCATAACGAGCACGGCGATTTTGCGGTAATTCAGGCAAAAGATTTTCAATGCCAGACAAAAACTCCTGCGACAAATCCAAAGGCAGCAAATCAGGATCAGGGAAATAACGGTAGTCATTCGCCTCCTCCTTCGTGCGCATCGTGCGAGTTTCCTGACGGTCTGGGTCAAAAAGCCGAGTTTCCTGCTCCACTGTTCCACCATTTTCAACCACTTCAATCTGCCGTTCAATCTCTAAATTTATAGCTTGTTCTACAAATCGGAAGGAATTGATATTTTTTAACTCAACACGGTTATTAAATTCTGTCGAACCCGTCGGACGAATCGATACATTCGCATCACAACGGAAAGAACCTTCCTGCATATTGCCATCACTAATCCCAAGATAGCGCACCAAATGGTGAATTTTGCGCATAAACGCTACCGCTTCCTTCGCCGAACGCATATCAGGTTCAGATACCAACTCAATCAAGGGAACGCCAGCACGGTTCAAATCAATCCCAGTGCGGTCAGAAAAAGCATCATGCACCGATTTACCAGCATCTTCCTCCAACTGACCACGATTAATCCGCACCCGACGGTCAAACTCTTCTAAATAAATTTCACCGCCATCAATCACCGCCTCGGCAAGCTGACTAATTTGATAGCCCTTCGGTAAATCAGGATAAAAATAATTCTTGCGCATAAACACCGCACGCGGATTTATCCGACTACCAATCGCCATACCAAATAAAGCCGCATATTCCACCGCCCGCTTATTCAAAACTGGCAAAACCCCAGGATATCCAAGATCAATTTCGTTAATCTGTGTGTTCGGTTCTTGCCCAAAAATCGTGCCAGAACTGGAAAACAACTTACTCTCCGTTGCAAGCTGAATATGCAACTCCAAGCCAATCACCGCTTCATATTCATTCATAACAATCTCCTGAAAATAAACAAAAAAACCCCACAAAAAAGTGGGGTTGAATTTTAAGGTAGTAAGAACTACAGATTATTTCTTAAGACCTGAAAATTTATCATAATCAGTCAAAGATTTATCGATAATTCTTGGGGTTAAAAATACCAACAATTCAGATTTAGAGAATTCTTTTTTAGTTTCTTTGAAGAGATTACCAATACCTGGAATATCACCTAAAATCGGAGTTTTAGAAATCGATTTGTTTTGAGTTTGTTCATAGATACCACCCAAAACGATAGTTTCACCATTATCAACTTCAACTTGTGTTTGCACTTCATTAGTATCGATTGAAGGTTCGCTACCAAGACGAGAATCAGCAGCTGAATCTTTGTTAATGTGAATTTCCATTGCTACGCGATCGTTAGGATTAATGCGCGGAGTAACTTCCAATTCCAATTTAGCATCTTTGAATTCAACATTTGTGCCGTTGTTGCTGTATGTTGAATAAGGAATTTCTTTACCAGAAGAAATCAAAGCTTTATAACCATCTTGTGTTACAACTCTTGGATTAGAAAGAACTTCCGTGCGACCTTCAGCTTGCATTGCATGCAATTCTAAATCAACATTTACTTCAGTGCCAATAATCGACAATCCAAGCGAATTACTAGTTCCTCCAACTGAAGCAAATTCGCCACCCCAAGAAGTATGAGAACCTTGTCCAGACCAAGGAATGTTGTTGATACTATTGCTATCATTTCTGATTGGTTTAACAAGAGTATCATGTCCAGAATCACCACCGAATGCTAAACCAAAACGACCACCGTAATCATTATTGAAATTATCGTTAGTCAGAACGATGCGAGAATCAATCATAACTTGACGGACTGGTTCATCCAAACGCTCAACCAAAGAACGAACGCGTTGAATATATTCAGGAATATCATTCACCAAAATGGTGTTAGTTCTGTTATCAACAGTTACAGAACCACGAGATGAAAGCATTGATTCATCGCGAGAACCAGGAGCATTATCACGAGAAGCAGCACGGATAATTGAAGCTATATCAGAAGCTTTTGCATATTTAAGTTGAATCAAAACTTGTTGAGTCGGACGCAAATTTTGCTTTCTTTGCCAATTTTCAAGAGCTGCAATTTCAGCAGAATCCAATTCAGCAGCGGGAGCAACATAAATTACACGATTAACTTCGCGTTTTGCCAAGCCTTTGGTTTTCATAATGATATCCAAAGCTTGATCCCAAGGCACATTGTCTAAACGAAGGGTGATATTGCCACGAACAGTATCAGATACAACGATGTTATTGTTAGTGAATTCAGCAATAATTTGAATCACAGCACGCACTTCAATATCTTGGAAATTCAAAGATAAAGGAGCACCAGTGTATTTTTTGTTATAACCATATCCCATCAATGCATCAACATTAGCACCAGCAACTTGCGCACCTTTGACCTTATAAACATCATTTTTATCAGATTTAGCTTTTTTACCACCTTGCTGTGGAACAGCAACTGGTTGCATAGCTGCCGCTGGTGTACTAACAGCTGGTGCTTGTGCAACAGGCGCAGCTTGGGCAGATTGTCCATTCAAAGAAACTTGTTTTGCATTTGGTGCAACAGCAGCTGCAGGAGCGGCAGATACTTGTCGTACCGAAGCTTGTTGAGCATTAGCCAGTAAAGATACGCTCGTGATAGCTAAAACAATACTGCTGCAAAGAATTTTTTTCATAACTTAAATCCTATAATTGAAATTTTTAGTTAAATAACTCTAAAGTGGTCGTACGGTTTTGCCAACCACGAGGAACTTTATATTTTTCGCGAATCACAATGTGATCTTGGTGAATGCTAATAACTTGACCGTTATTACGACCGATAAATTCACCAACTCTTGCTTCCATCACGCCTGCATCAGGAGTTTTAATTAAAACTGCTTGCACTTGCGAAGCATTTTTAACCGTTCCTACCATATTCAATGATTCAAGGTCGTAATCTTCCAAGAAATAAGGAATATGTTCTGGCGGTGGTTCATCGCTACATTCAGCAGTATCGCAAGTTAATTTCTTTCCTGTTTCTCCGCTAGAAGCAACTTCTTCTGCTTCAATATTTGCATTCAAAACGAACGCTTGCATTTTGAATGGGTCAGCGTCACCAGCTTCGTAATGATAAGGTTTATAAGGTTCTAACTTTGGTTTTTCACCAAGTTCTTTTTCAGAAACCCTATAGTTTTTTTCCTGATCTTTTATTTTTGAAATACCAGATTTGGCATCACTAACTGGGCTAATGACCGAATAACCTGTCAAGCAAAGAGCTGACGCAATTGACAATATCAATACTAATTTATTTGTCTTCATCAGTTTATCCTCACTTATTTCTTACGAGCAGGAGGCATTTCGCCTTCCATCAATGCCTTGATAACATCTGGATCATACATATATGTTCTTAATGTTCCATCAACAGCAACAGCATTATCGCCGAACATATCGTTTTTAGAAGTATCAACAACGCTCATAGAAAAATCAGCAATATTCATAATTTGCTCTAATTCAACCAATTTTTGGGCGAATTGAGAAAAATTAGTGAAATAAGTCGTAGTTTTCAATGAAACAGGAGCTATGTCAAAATCTCCACTTTTAACATAATTCGCTGGCTTATATTCACGGAAACTAATATCACTATCCGTTCCAGAAGCATAAACATCGTCAATCAACTTTGCCACGCGATTTTTATCTGGCAACAATTCAAGATGATCGTGCAAAATTGCAATTAATTCTTTTTTTCTAGCTAGATACTGGTCAAGTGCAATTTGATAACGATAGTTGGTTTGGTATGTCTTTAACTTATCTTCAATAGTTTTTTTGTTGGCATCTTCTTGCTGGTGCATACCTTCAAATTTTGCCTTATAAGCAAAACCCAAAATAATAGCAACCATCACTACCCACAACACAACCTTATATACAAATGGCCAAGTTCCAGGATTATTAAAATCTAACTGACTTGGTGATACAAAACTCATAAATAACTTCCTTCAATACTTTTGTAGAAATTATTTCGCTAACAACTCACTAGGAGGAGTAACCTTTATATTGAGAGTAAATGATCTCACTGGGGTTTGATCCGCTACTCTATAACGGCTAGTGTTAGTTGCCGTATACATACCACCTAATGTTACATTAACAAAATTCGGAAATTTTTCCAATTCTCTAACGAAAGCAGAAACACCCATTTCATTTTCGGCAGTTCCATTCAGCGTTAAAGTTCCTTTGTTATATCTAACAGAGTTCAAGAACACTGTTTCAGGCATTTTGCTTGAAATATAATCGAACATCTGCAAAGTTAAACCTCTGTCAGATTGCAAATGTTGAATGGTTTGAATTTGCTTCAAAACTTCTTGGTTAAATTTACCAACTTTTTCAACTTCTTTTTTAGCGTTTTCTAATGACTTAATCTCGCTGTCAATATGCGTAATAGCTTCTTGTTGCTTGTCAAGATAACCTTGTTCCAAGAACCAATATATCCCGCAAACAGCCAAAGCAGCTACCGCAATAGCAACAGTAAGATTAGTAAATTGTTTCTTTTGCGCTTCTCTTAATTCTGCACGCCAAGGTTGCAGGTTAAATCTTCTAGTCATTATTTATCCTCCATAGCCAAAGCAATTGCCAAACTATGATTTACACTAGTTTGAATTGCATCGTTACCAGCTTTACCGCGCAACTTGCTTTTCAAATCCAACAATTCCAAAGGCATTGAAACTGCATCAGATAATTTATCCACAAATCCGTGCAACAAAGAACCGCCACCAGTCAAATAAATTCTTTCTATGCGTTTGGCATTGCTGTCGCTAGCTTCATAAAAATCAATTGCCAAGTTAATTTGTTCAGCAAATGAGGCTACATAAGGCTTGAGTATTAAGTTGTTATACTCATCATCAACAGTCAAATTGAATTTTTTAGATTCAGCTGCTTCCATATCGATGTCATAAACATCACGGAACATTTCTGTTGCTTGATTTCCACCAACTTGCGCATCACGAGAGAAAATATATCTGCCATTTTGATAAACCATAATGCGGCTTTTAGCATAACCAACATCAACAATAGCAATTGTGTTAGCTTTTACATCATTACTTTCAATCAATGACTCAACTAAACGCTCATAAGCGAATACATCAACATCCACTTCAGGTGCGTCTAGTGTTTTAGCTCTATTTTCAAACAATTCTGTCTTTTGATCAACAATATCACGGCGAGCAGCAACAGCTAAATATGTGCCGTCTGGTGAAGGTTGCTCTTCAAAATCAAAATAAACTTGCTCAATATTGAAAGGTAGATTCGGAGCTAATTCAAGCTCTACCGCCCCTTCCATTTGATCAGGCGTAACATTATCAGGAATATTAACATTACGCATAACAGTATCACCAGATGAAACATGGATAACTGGCAAGCCTTTGACTATTTTGTGAAATTTCAACAAATTCGAAACAATGTTTCTCATTCCTTCTTTGTTGCGACCTTTACGAATATCCTCTGGGATCACTTCGTAGACCAAATCGCTACACACAAAACTCCTGCCAGTCTTTTTAATGCGCGCAAATTTGACGGCATATTGCCCAATATCTATACCGATAATATCGGTCATTTGTAACTCCTTCTATTTGCCGGAACAGGTAATAAAATCAAATAGTCCGCTCTTCTGACCCCATATACATCTGACGCGGTCTACCAATACGATAACCCTCCGAAATCATCTCATTCCAGTGCGACACCCAACCAGCTGTTCTAGCAACCGCAAACATTGCAGTAAACATATTTACAGGTATCTTCAACGCGCTGTAAATGATTCCAGAATAAAAATCAACATTCGGATAAAGTTTTCTTTCTATGAAATAATCATCTTTCAGAGCTGCCTCTTCTAAACGCAAAGCAAGCTCCATTCGAGGATCATCTCCATAATGCTTCAAAACATCATAACAGACATTTTGGATAATTCTAGCACGAGGATCATAGTTTCTATAAACTCTATGACCAAAGCCCATCAACTTAAATGGATCATTCTTATCTTTCGCTTTTGCGATAAATTTCGGAATATTTTCCACAGTGCCAATTTGATCCAACATTTTCAAAACAGCTTCATTCGCACCACCGTGTGCTGCCCCCCATAAGGCAGCAATACCAGCTGAAACCGCTGCATATGGATTAGTTCCAGTACTTCCAGCCAAACGAACTGTAGAAGTTGAAGCATTTTGTTCGTGATCAGCGTGCAAAATAAACAGTAAGTTCAAAGCTTTCGCTGCCAACGGATCAATTTCATAAGAACTTCCAGGACGCTCAAACATAGTCCGTAAGAAGTGCTCAAAATAATCATCTTCTTCTTTTGGATAACCAAAAGGATAACCACGACTGTAACGGAATGTGCAAGCCGCAATCGTAGGAATCTTCGCAATCAAACGCATAGATGCAATATATCTATCTTCTGGATTATTCACATCCAAACGATCGTGATAGAACGCTGCCAAAGAGCCAACAATACCAGTCAAAATAGCCATCGGATGCGCATCGTAATTAAATCCTTCAAAGAAATTTTGCACACGACGGTTCAACATACGATAAAAACGAATGCTTTCATCAAATTCTTTACTTTGCGCAGGAGTTGGCAATTCACCGTGATAAAGAAGATAAGTTACATCTAAAAAACTCAAGTTATTAGAACAAAGAGTTTCGATTGGATAACCGCGATACATCAACTTACCAGCTGCACCGTCAATATAGGTAATCTTACTTACACAAGAAGAAGTAACTCCATAACCTGGATCATGAGTGAAATAACCAGCAGCTTTTGGTAAGGTCGAAATATCGATACCAGGTGTCCCAAGAACTGGTTCAACTACTGGAAGTTCAACTTCCTTATTATTAACTTTATCAATCAGCGTAACTGTGCGTTGTGTCATTTATGTATCTCCGTTTAGTGGTCAATCTAGAAAACTATCAATTTTTGAATAAAACTCATTTTTTGCCGTATTTACGACGGAAGCGATCAACTCGTCCAGCCGTATCAACGATATTTTGAGTTCCAGTGTAGAACGGATGAGATTTACTGCTCACATCAACTCTCACCAGTGGATATTCATTTCCATCTTCCCACTTAATTGTCTCTTTTGTTTCAACAGTAGAGCGGGTCAAAAATGCGAAATTTGCCCCTGCATCTTGAAAAACAACTGGACGGTAGTTGGGATGGATATTTTCTTTCATTATTTCTCCTAAATCTTTAACAAAATGAGGTGGGAATTTTACAACTTTTAACTTCCCAACCTTTACGCTACAAATCAACGCACCGTAAATAAACACCGAAGCACTATAAATGATTTGTAGCAAATTTACAACATCTATTATCCAATTTACAACATTTTTACTTTTTCTTCATTATCTCCGTATCGCTGTAATCGAGTTTGCGCCCCACCAATTCGCAATTGCATACATCACAATCACAACCGCTCCGATGGTAATTCCAATATCTGCAACATTAAAAATCGGAAATGAATGTTCTTTGTAATAAACCAAAATGAAATCCACGACTTTTCCGTCAATCCAGCGGTCGTAAGCGTTACCAGCTGCACCACCGAGAATTGAAGCATATGCAAATCTTGCGGTCATATCTAATTTCTCGAACAGAAGTTCCCAGATTAGCCACAGTCCAACCAAGATAGCGAGCAGAATAAAAAACCATTTCTGCCAGCCGCCTTGATTAGAAAGCATACTGAATGCTGCTCCCTCATTGAATGCGAGATGGAAATCGAGAAACGGAATAATTTTTTTCGAGCCGTAAGAAAGATGCTCAACCGCCCAGATTTTCGAAAAATAATCGCCAGCGAACCAAGCACCAGCCAGCACGAACGAAAAAACAATACCCAAAAATCTACGCATTAGCAGAACTCCCGTTTTTCACCACTTCCATCAACATTTTCCACGCAGCGCGGGCAGAGTTCTGGGTGAGCAGCGACGCTTCCGACATCTGCACGGTGATGCCAACAACGCAGGCATTTTTCGCCCTGTGCTTTTTCGACGCTAATTTTTTCTACCGCTGCTTCTGTAACTTCAACCGCTGAAACTATCAACGCAAAATGCAGTTCTGATGCGATTTTTGCAGCGATTTCATATTTATCTTTCGGTAATTCGATTTTTACTTTTGCTTCTAATCCAGAGCCTATTAAGCCTTGATTACGAGCTTTTTCGAGTTCTGCATTGATGCTTTCACGGATATTCAAAATCGTTTTCCATTCATCGAAATTAAGCCGTGAATTAGCATCCAAACCGCGCAGCTGCTCATAAAAACCTTCAAAAAACACGCTTTCTTCTTTTTCACCTGGAAGATATTTCCAGATTTCTTCGGCGGTAAAAGACAAAATCGGTGCAAGCCAAGCGAGCATTGCCCGCAAAATGTGATAAATCGCGGTTTGAGCGGAACGGCGAGCGGGCGCATCTTTTGCCACGGTGTATTGCCGATCTTTGATTACATCGAGATAAAAACCGCCCAAATCCACCGAGCAGAAGTTAAACAGAAGCTGATAAATCGTGTGAAACTCGTATTTTTCATAGAGTTTGATGATTTTTTCTTGCAAATCAGCGGCGAGAGCCACGGCGTAACGGTCAAGCTCTACCATTTCCTCATAGACGACAAGATTTTTTGCAGGATCGAAATCGTGCAAATTCGCAAGCAGGAAGCGGCAAGTGTTACGGATACGGCGATATGCGTCGGCGCGTTGTTTCAAGATGTTTTTACTCAAACTCACTTCGCCTGAATAATCCACTGATGACACCCAAAGCCGCAAGATATCCGCGCCCAGCTCTTTGATTACGCTTTCAGGATCGACGACATTTCCCAGCGATTTACTCATTTTTCTGCCCTGTTCATCAACGGTAAATCCGTGCGTGAGCAGTCCTTTATACGGTGGCTGACCGTCGATTGCAGAACCAACCAGCAAAGAAGAATGGAACCAACCGCGGTGCTGATCTGAACCTTCGAGATACAAATCGGCTGGATATTGCAATTCTTCACGGCGACGCAAAACACTGAAATGCGTACTGCCAGAGTCGAACCAAACATCGAGCACATCGTTTAATTTTTCGTATTTATCGGCATCTTTTTCGCCAACCAGCTCGGCGATATCGAGTTCAAACCAAGCCTCGATGCCTTTTTCAGCAATTTTTTCGGCAGCTTTTTGCATTATTTCCGCAACATTCGGATGCAATTCGCCAGTTTCTTTATCTACCACAAAACACAGCGGCACGCCCCAATATCTCTGCCGTGAAATACACCAATCTGGTCGTCCCGCAATCATATTTGTCAGCCGTGGCCTGCCCCACTCTGGCGTAAATTGCACGCTATCCAAGCCTTTGAGCGCAACCTGCCGCAAATTTTGCTTATCCATCGACACAAACCACTGGCTAGTCGCTCGGAAAACCGTTGGAGTTTTATGCCGCCAACAGCAGGGATATGAATGCTGCATTTTGGAAACTTGTGCCAGAGAGCCGTTTTGCTGCATCAATTCGATTATTTCCGCTTCGGCTTTGAAAATAAATTTGCCTGCAAATAGCGGTGTTTCCGAGGAATAAACGCCGTCTGCCATTACAAAATTCGGAAATTCTTTGAGTTCTGGATATTTTTTTATCACTTCGAAATCGTCCGCACCGTGTGCTGGTGCGGTATGCACGCAACCTGTTCCCGCATCAAGAGTGATATGTTCGCCCACAACCAAAAGTGATTTTTGACCGTCAATGAACGGGTGTTTCAGCCAAATCCGTTCCAATGTCGCGCCTTTTGCTCTACCGATAACTTGCCAATCGGCAGTTGAATTCCAGCGTTTTTTCACCGTTTCCAGCAATTCTTCGGCAATTACAAAAGCATTTCCCTCGCCTTTTATCAGCACATACTCAAACTCCGAATGCAGGGCTACCGCGGTATTAGCGGGCAGCGTCCAAGGCGTTGTTGTCCAGATAACCACATCAATTGCATCTAGTTTTTCCGTCGCATTCATTTTTTCGGTGATTTCTGCTGGATTTACGGCAGCAAAGCGCACATCGATGGAATAACTTTCTTTATCCTGATATTCAACTTCGGCTTCAGCAAGGGAAGAACGGCAATCGAAGCACCAATTTATCGGCTTCATTCCTCGCACAACATTTCCGCCTTTCACAATCTCAGCCAAGGCGCGCACGATGTCGGCTTCAGTTTGGAAATTCATTGTCAGATACGGTTTTTCCCAATCGCCAAATACGCCAAAACGAATAAAACCTTGCTTTTGAATTTCGACTTGTTCTTTGGCGAAATTACGGCAAGCGGCACGGAATTCGGTTGCAGAAACTTTGACATTTGGCTTACCGAGTTTTTGTTCGACTTTTTGCTCAATCGGCAGACCGTGGCAATCCCAACCTGGCACATACGGACAGTCATAGCCCATCATCTGCCGTGATTTCATAATGATGTCTTTCAAGATTTTGTTGAGTGCGTGTCCGACATGAATTGCGCCGTTAGCGTAAGGAGGACCGTCATGGAGCACGAATTTGCGCCGTCCTTTGGATTTTTCGCGTTGTTTTTCGTAAATTTTTTCTTCTTGCCAGAAGCGCAAAATTTCTGGTTCGCGGGCTGGGAGATTGCCGCGCATCGGAAAATCAGTTTGGGGAAGGTTCAAAGTATTTTTGTAATCAGCCATAAAAATGCCTTTTTGTGAATAAAAAATTGGTCTAAATTTCCAGACTTGCCGTCAGAGCTTTACTTTCAGCGTCAAAAAATTGTCTAGCAGCGGCAATATCAAGAGAAATTTGCTTCTGCAATTCGGAAAAATTGTCGAATTTGACGATATTTCGGAGAAATTTTTCAACCGAAATTTTGAGTTTTTGTCCGTATAAATCCCGCTCGACATCAAGCAAATGCGCTTCGATTTTTCTTCTTACGGAATGAAATGTCGGCGCAGTTCCAATATTGCCCACCGCGTGAAATTTTTCGCCATTTGCCAAAATCTCAACTTCCAGCGCATAAACACCGTCGGCAACCGCCCAATTTTGCGGAATATGCAAATTAGCGGTGCGAGCGTCTAATTTTTTACCGCGCCCTGCCCCAGCTTTAACCGTGCCGATAAAACTTGGAAAATGTCCGAGCATTTTTGCCGCCGCCGCAATATTTTTCTCTTGCAGCAATTCACGGATTTTGGAACTCGAAATTCTTTGATTTTCCGCGCATACCGCAGGGATTATTTCCACCGCAAAGCCGTATTTTTCACCGAATTGAGCCAGTTTTTCCGCCGTTCCCTGACCTTGATAACCGAAGCGAAAATCTTCACCGACAATCACAAATTTCGCTTGCAATCCCGCAAGCAAATACCGTTTTACGAAATCTTCCGCCGAAGTTTGCCGCAATTTTTGATTAAAGCTCATCAACACCCAATCGGCGATTTGTTGCTCTGCCAGATAGAAAGCACGGTCAGCAAGATTAGAAATGACGCAGGGATTTTCCCCGCGAGTGAGAATTTTGGTGTGCGGGAAAAAACTAACCGCCGTTGCAAGAAGCTGTTTTTCGCGGGCAATTTCACGGCATCTCACCAACATTGTTTGATGCCCGCGATGCACACCGTCAAAATTACCAATTACCACCGCTGATGATTGCGACAGACGAAAACTGCTCTGCCATTTTGAGATTTTCATAAATTGTGAATTTGTTCTGAAATAAGTTTTTATTTAAGGGCGCATCTAAATTTAGGGTTAATTCTTTCTTTTACCCTCGTCATCCTGAATGTCGCGAAGGATCTGCCGATAGAGATTTTTCGCCTGCGGCTCAAAATGACGAATTTTTAGACACACCCTTGATAGAAATTTTTATAAATACTGCTTGGATTTGCGGTTTTATCGGGCAAATTCAACAAGTTACAGCAAAAGCTAGCAGAATTTCTTGTGCAATCTCTGATAATTCCTCATTTAGTTAGGATTATTCCGTATTTAGCGGCAACACAGCCGCTTTTTTATTTGTAAGGGGAAAACGAATGTCTCAAAAGAACACGACTTACCAACCGAAAGAAATTGAAAATCGCCTTTATGCACAGTGGGAAGAAGCAAATTATTTTGCGCCACAGGACGGTAAATCTGCATATTCAATAATGATTCCGCCGCCGAATGTAACGGGTTCTTTGCATATGGGACATGCGTTTCAAGATTCGCTAATGGATATTTTGATTCGCTACCACCGTATGTCTGGCGATAAAACTCTCTGGCAAGTCGGTTGTGATCACGCAGGAATTGCGACACAAATGGTGGTAGAACGACGGCTTGCGGCACAGGGAAAATCTCGCCACGATTTAGGTCGCGAAGAATTTTTACGGGAAATTTGGGACTGGAAAGCGCAATCTGGCGGACAAATAATGCGGCAGTTGCGACGGCTTGGCGCATCGGTAGATTGGTCGCGAGAACGCTTCACAATGGACGATGATTTATCTCGTGCGGTGCGAGAAGTTTTCGTCAAACTCTATGACGACGGCTTAATTTACCGTGGAAAACGCTTGGTAAATTGGGATCCCGTGCTCAAAACCGCAATTTCTGATTTGGAAGTGGAAAACCGTGAGGAAAACGGATTTATGTATCAAGTTCGTTATCCGATTGTGGGCGAGGACGGTTTTATCGAAATTGCCACTACTCGCCCAGAAACAATTCCCGCAGACAGCGCAATTGCGGTAAATCCGACTGACGAACGCTATCAACATCTCATCGGCAAAACTGTGCAAGTTCCGCTTTGCAACCGTGAAATTCCCGTAATTGCCGATGATTATGTTGATAAGGAATTCGGCACGGGCTGCTTAAAAATCACGCCAGCACACGATTTCAACGACTATGCAGTCGGACAACGCCACAATCTTCCTGCCATCAATATTTTCCATCCCGATGCGACGGTAAATCAAAATGCGCCTTTGCCGTATCAAGGTTTAAGCCGTGAAAAAGCGCGGGAAGTTTTTGTCGCTGATTTAGAAAAAAACGGTTTTTTGGCAGAAGTTAAACCGCATCAACTAACCCGTCCATACGGCGACCGCAGCGGCGTGGTGATTGAACCGTATTTAACCGATCAATGGTTTGTCGATTTCACCGCCAAAGGTAAGGAAATTCTCACCAATCCCGCAATTGCCGCTGTGCGCGAAGGCAAAATCAAATTCGTGCCGAAAAATTGGGAAAACACTTATTTCCGCTGGCTAGAAAATTTGCAAGATTGGTGTATTTCGCGCCAACTCTGGTGGGGACACCGTATTCCCGCTTGGTACGACAAGGACGGAAATATTTATGTCGCTGAAAACGAAACTGCGGTGCGAGAAAAATATTCGCTTTCCGCTGATTTACCGCTTCATCAAGACGAAGATGTTTTGGATACTTGGTTTTCTTCTGCGCTCTGGCCATTTGCAACCCAAGGCTGGCCTGATAAAACCTCTGATTTAGCCGAGTTTTATCCGAGTTCTGTGCTGGTTACGGGCTTTGACATCATCTTTTTCTGGGTCGCAAGAATGGTGTTGATGGGGCTTTATTGCACGGGCGATGTGCCCTTCCGTGATGTTTATATTCACGGTTTAGTGCGCGATGGCGACGGACAAAAAATGAGCAAATCCAAAGGCAATGTGATTGACCCGATTGATGTCATCGATGGTGTCGATTTGGAAGAACTCGTCCGTAAGCGCACAGAAAACATGATGCAGCCGCAAAAGGCAGCCAAAATCGAAAAGCAAACACGGCGCGAATTTCCTGACGGTATCCCAGCTTGCGGCACGGATGCGCTGCGGTTTTATTTCGCGGCGGTAGCAACTAGCGGTCGAGATGTAGTTTTTGATATTTCCCGCGTTGAGGGTTACCGCAATTTCTGTAACAAAGTCTGGAATGCAGCAAGATTTGTCGAAATGCAAATCGGCGATGAAACGGTTAAAACTGTTGATATTCAAGATTTTTCCGCCGCCGATGTCTGGATAAATATCCGTTTTAATCAAGCCCTGCAGACGGTAGAAAATGCAATTAACACTTACCGCTTCGACATCGCAGCCCAAGCCGTTTATGAATTTATCTGGCACGACTACTGCGATTGGTATCTCGAACTCACTAAACCAGTGCTAGCAAAATCCGCCACAGACGAAAAAGCCAAAGCGGCTGCCAAATTCAATCTTCTTGCGGTGCTGGAAAAAACACTGCGGCTTGCGCATCCGTTTATGCCATTCATCACCGAAGAAATTTGGCAAAAAGTTGCGAAAAAACTGGGAATTAACCGTCCGACCGTAATGCTGGAAAAATTCCCTGTGTTGCAGGCTGAATTTGCTCTGGATAAAGATAAAAATCAAAAAACTCTCTCGGAAATTGAATGGCTACAACAAACTCTGCTCGGCATTCGGCAAATCCGTGCACAAATGAATATCGCACCTGGCAAAGCACTTGCAGTTTTATTTAGTGATATTGAAGACACTCACCGCGAATATTTAGCCAGTCTCAAAACTTTGCTCATCGCGCTCGGACGGCTTGATTCGGCAGAAATTGCACAAGGTGAAATGCCAGAATCTGCCGCTTTTGCCGTCGGTAAAACTACGGTGAATATCGCTCTTGCAGGACTAATCGATAAAAAAGCAGAACTAGCACGGCTTGACAAAGAAATCAGCAAACTCGAACAAAATATTGCGCGCATTTCGGCACAGCTCGGCAACGAAAAATTCCTCGCCAAAGCTCCCGCGCAACTTGTCGAAACTAACCGTAAAAATTTGCAATCCGACCAAGAGCAAGTAGAAATTCTCAAAACTCAACGGATAAAAATAGAAAAACTCGGCTGACCGCCAAATCTTTAACCATCAAAAGGGCATATCTAAAAATTCGTCATTTTGAGCCGTAGGCGAAAAATCTCTATCGGCAGATCCTTCGCTTCGCTCAGGATGACGAGGATTTAGATGCGCCAAAAAATAAAAAAAATCCTCCCAATGCGGAGGATTTTTTGTTGCGCGGATGAACAATTAAATTGTCCAACCTTCGGTTTCTTTCGATAAATGCACACGGCGAATGTAATCCTGCACCGCTCGTTTATCCGCACCAGGGACAATTTGCTCAATAAAATCGTAATGCACCGCACGCAAACGCTTGTTTTCATGCCAAATCAAATAGCTGTGGAAAGAATTTATCCACGGTAGCGGCAAGGCGACTAAATCCGCGTCCAACTCTTCGTCATATGAAATATCCGCAATCGCGCCAACTCCCATCGAGGAACGGACATAGCTTTTAATCATATCGGGAGAACGGGCTGTAACCGCAATTTTCGGAGCAACTCCCGCATCCAACATCGCCTGCACCAAACCAGATTGCCCCTTATGCGAAGTGATGTAAGTCAAAAGCGGATACTCTCCAATTTCAGCCAAACTTTCAGGCGGTTTTTCAGCGAATTTATGGTCTTTCGGCACAAGCAAAATCAAATTCCAACTCATCGCTGGTAGAGAAATCAAAGACTGCATCTGATTTTGATACGGCGATAAATCCTGCGCCGAAAACCAACCGAAATCCGCCTCCTGCGTGTTCAATGCGTCCAAAATCTGCACATTCGTCCCTTCGATGATGTCCAGCGGAATTTGCGGATAAGTTTTCTGCATATACGGCATCACGGAAATTAAAGCATAACGGGCAAGAGTATTGGTAGTCGCAATATGTAGTTGCGAAAAATATTCCTCCTGCGACTTTCCAGCTAAACGACGAATTGATTCGACACCTGCCAGCACTTTTTCAATTTCAGGAAGAAGTTCATCACCAAAAGGCGTAAGACCGATAAAAGATTTGTTGTTGCGCTTAAAAATTTGATTACCAAGTGAATCTTCAAACAATTTAATTTGCTTACTCACCGCTGGCTGCGACATAAAAAGAGCTTTCGCTGCCGCAGTTACGCTATATTCATTTGCCACTACCGCAAAAACACATTGCAATTGTCGAAGTTTCATTTGATTTATCCAATTGAACTTATCTAAAAATGAGCATTTTGCTTATTTATAAAAAATATCAAAATGCGGGCTGAACCGCTACTTGGCGTATATTTTCAACGAAAGTCCAATTTAGTTTTGTTCAAAATTAAAAAATAGAAAAAATTATTTGCAAATTACTTGGCAAGTTACTTGGCAATTTGCTGGCGGAAAAATTCAGCGCAAAAGTAGAGATAAAAAAAAACACCGACTTAAACATCGGCGATAAAGAAAGGAGACCAAAGCGTTTTTTAGAACGCTTGGATGAATATGCAGTTTTGATGCCAAATAATAAAATTCCTTATATTTCAAAGACATACGCTATTTTGTAGCATCAAACGAGGATTATTTTTTCTCCTCTTCTAACAATTTTTCGCCCGCTTTTTTCATATCCGAGCCGAATTTTTCCGCTGCCGCACCAATATTTTCTGCCGCTTTTTCTGCTTCTTTTCCCGCTTCATTAGCAAAATTTTGCGCAGCAGTTCCCATTTCCTGCCCAGCTTCCTGCAATTTATCACCGACTTTTTCTACTCTATGCTCAAATTCGCGACCGAATTCTTGGGCATTTTTTTCCAATTTCTCCGCTTCTGCTTCGATTTCGCGACCAATTTTGTCGGAATGCTCTTCTACCGCTTTACCAAATTCTTGCAAAGCTTCGCCTGCTTTTTTTGCCGCTTGTTCATCGCCAACTGCCGCGCCAATTTGCTCAATATTTTTCGCAATATCGGCAGTAGCTTGCTCAGTGCTTTTCGGTTTTGCATCAGAAGCTTGAGTATTTTTTGCTTCTTCCTTACAAGCGGAAATAAAAAATACCGTAAATAACAGGAAAATTTTTAATAAATATTTCATAAATCACCTTGAAAAAATAAAAAAATTTATTTAACGGGTTGGAAAATGACGAATTTTGTCAGAATTATTTTCTTCCCGCACTTTACTCTCACCGACTTCGCGAACCTGGTCGATGCGAGTGATTTGATAATAAGGAATAAGCGACATTTGCACTTCCCCGAATTCATTGCGCAGCTTCTCAATTCGAGGATCGACTACCAAATGATGCTCTTCTAAAAATAAAAATCCTTCAATGCAAACAAAACCGTGCATATCGGAAGGATAAACATTGCGGACATATAAATCGTAAGTTTTATCTTCAGTCTTGAATTGAATGCGGTAAATATATTTTTCTTCCGTATTCATCAATTTTCTCCATTAGATTTTTGTTCATTATTCGTTTTTAGCTCTTGTGCGGCTTTTTGTTTTTGAGCAGAAGTGGGATTTTCTTGCTCATTTTTGAGTTTTTCTTGCGTTTTTTGCAATTCATCCCCCAAATTTTCATCTTTTTGAGGCGATTTTTGCGGATTTTCTGAATACAAAGCATATTTTTTCACAGAATAATTTTGCCAAGCTGTTATAAATTCTTGGATATGTTTTTTGTCTGCATCTTGGCTTAATTTTTGTAAATATCCAGCTAAAAGATCTAAATTTGCACGATAAAGAGTGTTATCTAAATTACCGCGCATCAACTCAAAGCGTAAATAAACTCCATAAGTATTCAGAACATCGGTTTCGCAATAATCACAGATAGCTTTAATATCACCTACACTGAATAAATCTTGCACTTTACTACCGTCCGTTTCCAGCTTACCTGGAAAACCACAGAACTTGGCAATATCGTTCAAAGAAGCCAGCGCACGCGGAGAATATCCCGACAAAATATCCATCAAATCCAAATGCCGCCAGTGATAGCGCGATAAGTAGTTGTTATAACGAAAACCGCTAACGCGACCGATAGGCTGGCTGTCCTCACCGTTAGCAAAATAATTTTGCGCCCGAATACCGTGCAAAAGAGCGCGGTAATGCAAAACTGGCAAATCAAAACCCGTGCCGTTCCAGCTCACCAAAGACGGTAAAAATTTATCAATTCCCGCAAAAAAACGCTGCAAAATTTCCGCCTCGCTGTGATTTCGTCCCAAAGTCCAAAGTTGGATTTTTCCTTGATAAATATCAGCAAGCAAAAGTGAAATGCAAACCACCCTATGCATATGATGCCGATGGAATGTATTACCAACTTCTGATAAACGCTCGGCATTCATTGCCGCAAGAACTTCTTGCTCGGAAGTGTCGGCTGGAATTTTATTAACTAGGCGAAAGGCAGCAGTATCCGCGACAGTTTCAATATCAAACACTAAAACTTGTCCTGACATTGCGCCCCTCCTTCCTATATAAAATAAGCTTTTTACGGTAAAAAATGCGGATTAAAAATAACTCTAAATTCATAATAAAAATAAATGAGCGATATTAAAACCGCTCATTTATTAAAAGTTATGCAAATTACTCTTTTGCCCGCCCTAAATATTCCGCGCTACGAGTATCAACTTTAATCACATCACCGATATTTAAGAAAAGCGGAACACGCACCACCGCACCAGTTTCCAAAGTTGCAGGTTTGCCACCGCCGCCAGAAGTATCACCGCGCAAACCTGGGTCAGTATCAATAATTTTGCGTTCGACAAAATTTGGCGGAGTAACGCTGATGATATTGCCGTTCCAAAGCACAACCGTGCAATCATCTTGCTCTTTCAACCATTTTTCCGCATCGGCAACAGCTGCTTGCGAAGCTGGCAATTGGTCGAAAGTTTCGGGATTCATAAAGTACCAGTTATCTTCATCTTTGTATAAATATTGCATATTGGTTTCAAGCACATCAGCAGCTTCTACTGTTTCACCTGATTTGAAGGTTCTTTCTAATACCCTACCCGTCTTTAAATTTCGCACCTTTACGCGATTAAAAGCCTGCCCTTTGCCTGGTTTTACGAATTCATTTTCGACAATCGCATAAGGATCACCGTCAAGCATAATTTTTAATCCGCCACGAAATTCGTTAGTTGAATAATTTGCCATAAATTTTTCCTTCTCTTTAATATGTTTGACAAGTTGTTGAATAAAAAATTTTCGTTGTTACTTGAAAATAACTACACATTGAAACGGAAGTGAATAACATCACCTTCACAAACCCGATAATCTTTACCTTCTAGCCGCCATTTTCCCGCTTCTTTTGCACCTTGTTCTCCACCGTATTGAATAAAGTCATCAAAAGCTATAACTTCCGCACGAATAAAACCTCTTTCAAAATCCGAATGGATAACTCCTGCTGCTTGCGGTGCGGTTGCATTTTTCGGCATTGTCCAAGCGCGAACTTCTTGCACACCAGCTGTGAAATAAGTGCCGAGATTTAATAATTCATAACCTGCACGGATTAAACGATTTAATCCCGCCTCTTCTAAACCATAAGCAGCTAAAAGTTCTAATTGTTCTGCACCTGTTAGCTGTGATAATTCGGACTCTATTGCTGCACAAATCGACACTGTTTGCGCTTTATTTTCTAATGCATATTTTTTCACTGCTTCCAAATGCGCATTATTATTTTTTCCCCCTTCATCAATATTTGCGACATATAACATAGGCTTCATTGTCAGCAAAAAGAATTCACGAATTGCCGCTTTTTCTTCATCGGTTAATGCAAATGAACGGGCTAATTTTCCATCTTGCAAATGATTATTTAACTTTTCGGCGATTTCTAATTTTAATTTTGCATCTTTATCGCCACCTTTTGCCACTCGAACTAGCCTTTGACTAATCTTTTCAAGTGATAATAAGTCAGCCAAAATTAGTTCCGATTCGATGACTTGAATATCACGAATGGGATTAACCGAACCCGACACATGCACCACATCATCATTATCAAAACAACGCACTACTTGCGCAATTGCATCGGTTTCACGGATATTTGCCAAAAACTGATTACCTAAGCCTTCTCCCTTCGACGCGCCTTCCACCAATCCCGCAATATCAACAAATTCCATCACCGTTGGCACAATTCTTTGCGGTTTGACTATTTCGGCTAATTTTTCTAACCTCTTATCAGGAACTTGCACCACTCCTGTATTCGGTTCAATGGTGCAAAAAGGATAATTTTGAGCTTCTATTCCCGCATTCGTTAAAGCATTAAATAAAGTAGATTTTCCAACATTGGGAAGTCCAACAATCCCACAATTAAAACCCATATTTTCTCCAAAAAATATCGCTTAAATTGAATAATAACAAAAGCAAAATTCAAGCTGAATTATATGCAAAAATTAAGCAAATTCACTGATTTTTCAAATGTTTTTTCTCTGCAATCGTAATTGACGGTAAATTCCATTTCTTTTTAATTGCTAATAATCTCAAAAGAAATGTAACCGATAAAGAAACTATATCTCTTAACCATATTTCACAATCAAGTTTTAAGAGAATTAAAAATACTATTCCGCCACAAATTGCACAAGTTATATAAATTTCTTCCCGCAAAACTAATGGAATTTGCCGACAAACAATGTCGCGCATTATTCCGCCATTGACCGCGGTAACCACTCCCATCAACACTACAATCGGATAAGCAAAACCTTTCGACAACGCCGCTTCAAAACCAATTACCGCAAAAGCAGCTAACCCTATTGCATCAAAAAAAACTAGTGGTCTGGCAAAAAATTTTTCCACCTGATAGTAAAAAATTTGCACTGTTATAGCAGTTATCGAAACAACAATTAAATAATTTAAGTCAATTAACCAAAACAAAGGATGACGGTCGATTAGCAAATCACGGCAAGTTCCACCGCCAATTGCACCGATAGCGGCAATCATTATTGCACCGAGAAAATCTAAACCGACTTTTTTTGCCAAACTCGCTGCCGCTGCCGCACATGCAATACAGCCAATCAAATCAAGAATGTAAATAAAATTATGCGAAAACATTATTTGAAAACATTATTTTTATATCTGTCGAGCTTAAAAAATTACACTCTTACTTATTTTTATTACAGTAAAACAAATAAAAACAAACCGCCACCGTAAGTAAAACAGCGGTGGCGGTGGTGTAAAAATATATCTCCAAGTTAATTACTCATATAGTTATTTCTTTTCTTCTTTCTTTTCCTCTTTACTTTCTTTTTCTTTACTCTCATCGGCTTTTTTCGCCAATTGAGCCTGCATTTCCAGCACTTCTAATAAGTCTTCTGGTTTTTTATAACCGACAATCACAACACCGTCATCGCTAACCCAAGCAGGAGTTCCTGATACTCCGAATTGCACCCCTAGGTTGTATTGTTTTGCCACTCTTGTGGTTTTTTCAGCACTCTCTGGCTCATTTCCATCCACAGCCTTATCGAATAATTTTCCTGCCTCTTTATCCTGCCAGATGGTTTCCATTTTTTTAGCTACCGCTGATTTTCCACCTGCTCTTGGGAATGCTAAATAACGGACTGTTATACCTAATTTATTATACTCTTGTATCTGTTTATGTAGCTTTACGCAATAAGGACAAGTGTAATCTGTCCAAACGCTAATTGCATATTTTTCGTTTTCCGCCTTAAAAACAATCGCTTCTTGATTGACCTCTTTTAGTTTTTTTACTAGCGGTAAATTTGATAAATCAACTACAGCGTCTTTGTTAATTTGCAAGAGTTTTCCGTGCAAAAAATATTGTCCGTCTTCGCTTGCGTAAAAAATCCCCTTATCGCTTACAACCGTTTTAATTCCCGCAAGTGGTGAATCAATAATTTCTACCTCTTCTAATTCCAAAGGTGCAATTGCGGCTTTAATTTTGGCATCATCGGCAAACGAATATGAAATTGTTAAAAAAATCAACGCTAAACAGCTAGCAATTTTGTTCATATTTAATCCTTAAAAAATAAACTTGATTAGTTAAAAGAAGCCTTATTCTACAAAAGCTCGATTATCACTTAACGAAGCTAAATATATATAACCTCACGGATATTATTCATCCCCCAAGCAAGCATTAAAACTCGGTCTAAACCCAAAGCAACTCCCGCACAAGAGGGTAAATTGTCAAGCGCATACAAAAATTCCTCATCAATTTTCATTACAGGCAAATTTAACTCCGCTCTTTTACGGTTATCCGCCAAAAAACGCGCTCTTTGCTCGCTGCTACTAGCAAGTTCATCAAATGCATTACAAAGCTCGACACCTGCAATATAAGCTTCAAATCTCGCCGCGGTCAAATTGCCGTTTTTATCGGACGAAAGCTTCGCAAGAGCCGCCTGCGACGGTAGATATTCCACAATAAATTCCAAGCAATTTTTGCCGAGATGCGGTTCAATTTCGTGCGTAAAAAGCAAATCCAGATAAGCATCACGGTCTAAATTCCAAGCCGCACTCTCTGGGACAATTTTTGTCGCAATTGCAGCAATTTTGCTAATTTCCGCGCTAAAAATATCCACGCCGAAGGCAGCGCGGAAAAGTTCGCCGTAACTAGTTTTTTTTACCGACAATTTTTGTCGCAACAAAATTTGTAATAAATCCGCGACTTCCGCCATCAACTCATCAAGCGAAAAATCAGGTCGATACCACTCCACAAGCGAAAATTCCCGCAAATGCCGCCGTCCCTCTTCTTCACCGCGAAAAATATGGGCGAATTGATAAATCGCACCAGAGCCGCCTGCGAGCAAAATTTTCATCGCATATTCAGGCGAAGTAGCGAGAAATCCGACACTTTTACCGCGCGCGCTCACTTCTAAACTGCATAAATTGGGGTCAGTAACCGCAAATTCGCGCAAAACTTGGGTATCAACTTCGAGCACGCCGCGCTCGCGAAAAAAATCACGAATTTCGGCAAACTTGTCAGCTCGCGCCGCAATTTTTTCGCGTAAATTTTGAAAATTACTCATAAATAAAACCTTGCAGGAATGAATATGTCCGAAAAACAATCCGCAAATAACTACGAAATTTCCGAAAAAGTCCGTGAATTCTGCGCGTATCTACATAACGAACGGGCACTCGCCAAACTGTCTATCGAAACTTACCGCCGTTCTCTTGCTGACTGCGAGCAATATTTCGCAACGAGCAAGAATCCCAATCTCGCCGAGCAATCCGCCGAAGATTTGCAGGAATATCTCGCGAATTTACGGCTCAAAAACCTCAGTCCGCAAACCTTAAACCGCTATCGTGCCGCAATTAAAAGTTTTTTTCTCTGGATGCAGCGTCGCGGTGAGCGCGAAGACAATCCCGCCGCTTTGCTTGCAATTCCCAAAATCCGTAATCAAACCTTGCCAAAATCGCTCTCACCCGAAGATGTTTCCGTTTTACTTGCCGCGCCTGAAAACGAGGAAGATTTTCTTTCTCTTCGGGATTGGGCTTTGTTTGAGTTGATGTATTCGACGGGAATGCGGCTTGCGGAAATTTCCGCGCTCAACTGCCGTGATATTCAGGCAAATCCCGCGCAACCGCTGCCCGAAGAAATCATCATTACGGGAAAAGGCGGTAAAGATCGCCGCGTTTTTATCGGTAAATTCGCTCGTCTTGCGCTCGCAAAATGGCTAGTTTTACGAAGAACTATCAGCACCGACGACGATGCACTATTTATCAGCGAAAAAGGTAAGCGCATCACCAACCGCAATATTGAACTCCGCCTCGAACGCCTTGCAGCCGAACGGCTTCCCAGCGTTACCGTAACTCCGCATATGCTCCGCCACAGCTTTGCAGCGCATATCTTGCAATCAGGCGGTGATATGCGTGCGGTGCAGGATTTACTCGGACATAGTTCCATTAGCACCACACAACGCTATACACATCTGGATTTTCAATATCTCGCCAAAATTTACGATAAAGCCCATCCAAGAGCGAGAAAAGATAAAAAATAAAATTTCGTGCTCGCAAAGTTGCAAACTGGCGTATCTACGAAATTCGTCATTTTGAGCAGTAGGAAAAATATCTATTAGGCACATCTAAATTTATGGTTAGTTCTTTTATTTACCTCGTCATCCTGAGCGCAGCGGAGGATCTGCCGATAAAGATTTTTCGCCTACGGCTCAAAATGACGAATTTTTAGACAAGCCCTATTTCCAATTCCCTTGCTACTCGCAGGATGACGATGGTAAAAAATAAATTTCAACTTTTATTGCAACTTTTATTTCAACTCAACTATTCAAGGAATTTTTATGTGCGGAATTGTTGGCGGAGTAGCCGAAAGAAACATCGCTCCGATTCTTCTAGAAGGTCTAAAACGCTTGGAATATCGCGGATATGACTCCGCTGGTGTCGGTTTAATTGAGAAAAACACGCTTCACATCTGCAAAGCCGCTGGAAAAGTGCAAGTTTTGGCTGATAAAGTTAAGGCAAGCAAAGTTCGCGGCTCAACTGGCATCGCGCATACACGCTGGGCAACTCACGGTATCCCGAGCGAAAAAAACGCTCATCCGCACGCAAGTTCCGAAGAAATCGCGCTGGTGCATAACGGCATCATCGAAAACTATCTCGAAATCAAAGCCGAACTTGCTAGTAAATATGAATTCAAATCTGATACCGACAGCGAAGTCATCGCGCATCTCATTCATTTTTATTACGCGCAATCACAGGATTTTGCCGCCGCCGTAAAACAAGCCATCTCGCGGCTGAAAGGTGCATACGCACTCGCGGTAATCTGCCGTAATAATCCCAGACAAATGTTTGCTGCATCACGCGGTGCGCCGTTGGTAGTTGGTATCGGTATCGGTGAGCATTTCGTTGCCTCTGATTCTTTCGCGCTTCTACCCGTAACACGGCAATTTATCTACCTCGAAGACGGTGATTTAGCGGAAATATCTCGCGAATATTTCACAATTTGGGATAAAAATGGCAAGGAAACCGAACGGCAAGTGCAGGAAATTCTGCAAGAAGGCAGCACGGACGGCGCAAAAGCTGGTTATAGCCACTTTATGCAGAAAGAAATTTACGAACAACCGTCCGTCATAGCCGCAACTTTGGAAGGAAGAATTCACGCAGGCGAAATTCAAACCACCAGCATCGCACCGCAATTTTTAGAACGCCTCAAGGCAGCGGAACATATTCAAATTATTGCCTGCGGAACCAGCTACCACGCGGGATTGGTAGCCAAATATCGTTTGGAAGAACTCGGAATTTCCACGGCAGTTGAAGTTGCCAGCGAATATCTCTACCGCCAAAATGCCGTTGCAAAAAATTCCCTATTCATCAGCATTTCACAATCAGGCGAAACCGCCGACACTCTCGCCGCACTCGAAAAAGCGAAAAAATTACCGTATCTCGACTACCTGACCATCTGCAATGTCGCGGAAAGTGCTCTCGTGCGAGCTTCAAATTTCGCGCTACTTACCCGCGCAGGAAGAGAAATCGGCGTTGCCTCAACCAAGGCTTTTACTTCGCAATTAGTAGTGTTGGATTTTTTGGCAATGCTGATTAGTCAGGCAAAAAAAACCCCGATTAAAAACAGCACAATCACGGCTTACGGCAATATCCCCGCTGAAATCAAACGGCTTTTGGAACTAAACGAAGAGATTAAAAAAATCGCAAATGAAATTAAAGATGCCAAAAGTTGTATGTTTTTAGGACGCGGTGCGGCTTATCCCATCGCCTGCGAGGCGGCATTAAAGCTAAAAGAACTTACCTACATCCATGCCGAAAGTTATCCCTGCGGCGAACTCAAACATGGTCCGCTCGCGTTGATTGATAAAACAATGCCCGTAATCGCAATCGTGCAAGCAGGCGAACTCGGCGAAAAAACAATGAACAATTTGCATGAAGTGCAGGCGCGCGGCGGTAGATTGATTGTGTTCGCAGATAGCCGTGTAAATACCAACACTATCGGTGAAGAAAATATCGTTCTTTCGCTCGGGGTTTGCCAAGAGGAAATTTTCCCGATACTGTCAATCGTGCCCTTGCAACTTCTTGCTTATAACTGTGCGCTCTTGAAGGGAACGGATATCGACCAACCGAGAAATTTGGCGAAATCCGTAACCGTTGAGTAGAAAAAGACGGTTTTTAATAAGATAAAAATCACAGGAGGGTGTATCTAAAAATTCGTCATTTTGAGCCGTAGGCGAAAAATCTATATCGGCAGATCCTTCGCTGTACTCAGGA
The DNA here is from genome assembly GCA_017484165.1 of Cardiobacteriaceae bacterium. Taxonomy (GTDB): domain Bacteria; phylum Pseudomonadota; class Gammaproteobacteria; order Cardiobacteriales; family Cardiobacteriaceae; genus RGIG9182. The sequence goes on from JAFUTP010000067.1 coordinate 27,844, forward strand.
TGACGAAGGTAGAAAAATAGAACTAATCCTAAATTTAGATACACCTAAGACAGATATTCACAATATTTTTTATTTCACAAAGGCAATAAAAATGATCAACATCACGCTACCCGACGGTAGTCAGAAAAGCTTTGATAAAGAAGAAATTACAGGCGCAGAAATCGCAGCAGCAATCGGTGCAGGACTTGCCAAAGCAGCAATCGCGGTAAAAGTAAATGATGAATTACAAGATTTATCCGACAAAATCACCGCCGACAGCCGCATTTCCATCATTACCGATAAAGATGAAGATGGCTTACACATAATCCGCCACTCCTGCGCTCACCTACTCGGACACGCACTCAAACAACTTTTCCCAACGGCAAAAATGGTTATCGGACCTGTTATCGAAAACGGTTTTTACTATGACATCGACTGCGAACACCGCTTCTCACCTGATGATTTAGTCGCAATCGAAGCCAGAATGAAAGAACTTGCCGCAACTAAATATGAAGTAATCAAAAAATGGATTAAAACAGCGGATGCTCGGCAAGTTTTCCAAGATAGAAATGAAGATTTCAAAATCCGCCTTATCGACGATTTTGACGATACGGTAAAAGAAGTAGGGCTCTATCACCATCAGGAATATATCGATATGTGCCGCGGTCCGCATGTACCTGATATGGGAAAGATTAAAGCGTTCAAATTAACCAAACTTTCAGGCTCATACTGGCGCGGTGATGCAAACGGCGAACCGTTACAAAGAATTTACGGGGTCGCCTTCCGCAATCAAAAAGAATTAGACGAATACTTAACCCAGCTTGCCGAAGCCGAAAAACGCGACCATCGCAAAATCGGTAAAGCTTTGGATTTATTTCACCTGCAAGAAGAAGCACCAGGAATGGTTTTCTGGCACGCCAAGGGGTGGACAATCTATAAAACACTCGAAAATTACATTCGCGGCAAACTCAAAAAATACGGCTACGAAGAAGTGCAAGGTCCGCAAATCCTCGACCGCTCACTCTGGGAAAAATCAGGACACTGGGACAAATTCGGCAACAATATGTTCACTTGCTGCATCGATGAACACGATTACGCCGTCAAACCGATGAACTGCCCTGGACATATCCAAATTTTCAATCAAGGTTTGCGCTCCTACCGTGAATTGCCAATCCGTTACGCTGAATTCGGCATCTGCCACCGTAATGAACCTTCTGGCACTCTGCACGGAATAATGCGCGTGCGCCGCTTCGTGCAAGATGACGGTCATATCTTTTGTAGCGAAAATCAAATCAAATCCGAAATCGAACGCTGCTGCCAAATGGTTTATGAGGTGTATCAAGATTTCGGATTTAACGAAGTCGAACTCGCACTCTCAACTCGCCCCGAAAAACGCGTCGGTAGCGAAGAAATTTGGGATAAAGCCGAACAAGCATTAAAAGAAGCTTTGGAAGGACAAGGTTTAACTTACCGTCTGCAACCTGGTGAGGGTGCGTTTTACGGTCCGAAAATTGAATTTACATTAAAAGATAGCATCGGGCGGCGTTGGCAATGCGGCACGGTGCAGCTCGATTTTTCAATGCCGACAAGGCTAGGCGCACAATTCGTAGCCGAAAACGGCGAAAAACAAACGCCCGTAATGATTCATCGTGCGGTTCTCGGCTCGCTGGAAAGATTTATCGGAATTTTGATTGAACAACACGCTGGAATTTTGCCCGTATGGCTTTCACCTGTGCAAGCGGTAGTTATGCCAATCACCGATGCACAAGATGATTGCGTCAATCAAGTCTTCGAAGAATTGCAAGAGAATGGCGTTCGCGTCGAGAAAGATTTGAGAAATGAAAAAATTAACTATAAAATACGCAACCACACTCTACTTCGCGTGCCGTATATGCTGGTTATCGGCGACCGAGAAAAAGAAGCGCACACAGTTTCTGTTCGCACTCGGGACGGCAAAAATCTTGGAACGATGCAAATTAAAGAATTTATCGAACGCATCCGCCAAGCAAATTTAACGAAATCACAGGAGATTTAACAATAGCTCGCATAGACGCAAAACAGAACGAACCGCGTAAAAACGAAGAAATCCGCGAAAAGTCCGTTCTTTTAATTGGTGCAGACGGAGAACAAGTCGGCATAGTTCCAATTGAACAAGCATTAGATAAAGCTTTCGAATTAAATCTAGATTTAGTCGAAGTCGCTGCCAATGCTAAACCGCCAGTCTGCAAGTTGATGAATTACAACAAATTCCGCTTCGAGCAGCAAAAAAAGCAAAAAGAAGCACGGAAGAACCAAAAACAAATCCAAATCAAAGAATTAAAATTTCGTCCTGGAACTGATGTTGGAGACTATCAGGTCAAACTACGCAACCTAGTGCGTTTCCTTAATGACGGGGACAAGGTAAAAATCACCGTTCGCTTTCGCGGTCGGGAACTTGCTCATCAGGATTTAGGACAAAAACTCCTCGACAGAATTGAAGCGGAAACCGCTGAAATCGCGGTTGTGGAGCAAAAAGCTGGAATGGAAGGTCGCCAAATGGTGATGCTACTCGCTCCAACTAAAAAATAACCCCGTAACAAGTGCTCGTGAGTTAGCAAATATTGATGATTTTTCTTAAATTTTCAGTTACTTACGAGCTTTGATTATTAGGCAAAAAAATGCGGAGTCAAAAATGCCAAAAATGAAAACACATCGAGGCGCAGCAAAACGCTTCAAAAAAACTAAAAACGGTTATACCGTAGGACACGCTCATGTTCGCCATATCCTCACTAAAAAAACCACTAAACGCAAAAGACAATTACGCGGAACTTTGGAAGTTCATAAGTCTGATGTTCGTGCAGTTCGGCAAATGATTGGTTAGGAGTAAAAAATGGCAAGAGTGAAAAGAGGTGTGCAAGCACGCGCCCGTCATAAAAAAGTTCTTAAAGCTGCTAAAGGCTATTACAACGCAAGACGCAAAGTTTTCCGTGTTGCTAATCAGGCGGTAATCAAAGCTGGTCAGTATGCTTACCGCGACCGTAAAGCTAAAAAACGCGAATTTCGTAAATTGTGGATTATTCGGATTAACGCTGCTGCTAGAATCCACGGTTTAAGTTATAGCCGTTTTATCAATGGCTTAAAGAAAGCAGGAATTGCAATTGACCGTAAAATTCTTGCGGAACTTGCGGTTTATAACAAAACAGTCTTTGCGGCTTTGGCAGAAAAAGCAAAAGCATCTTTATAATTTGTCAGCCGCACTCGCCCAACTAATATTTGGACTTTACTATGATCGAAGAAAGAAAAATTCAGGTTTTTATTGACGGAATTGCCCGTTTCTTTAACGAAGTCAACAATATCGATGTTGAAATAGGAACTCCATATTTAGTTGATAACACTAATCCACAATCCAGCGATTTCACAGGAATTATCGGTATATCAGGACCTCTGCGCGGTTGTGTTTATTTTTCCGCACCGCGTGTACTTTTGCAGCATGTGTTGGTGAGCATCGGAGAAATGGGTTCAACTGATGAGGAAATGTTCGATTTAGTCGGTGAAATCGCTAATACTATTTCTGGTAATGCCCGCAGCGAATACGGTGAAAGTTTTATGATTTCTGTGCCTGTGGTGATAAACGGTGTTCCTAGCGATATTTATCTTCCGCCAGATGCTCGTTCTTATGTCATTCCGATTTCTTGGAAAACATATTCATCGGTAATCGTAGTTTGTTTGCAAGAAAACAAAGCTGTCAGATAGAGTATTTTTTTGTTTTTTGTTCATAATTTTTCCTCCTCGCCAGCATTTTTTGCTGGCGTATTTTTATTTGTAAAAAATGATTTATTCCGAAGAATTAACTAGCAAAGCGCAATTTATTCAAAATTTATTTTCTAATTTTTACTGCGGAGACTGGGAGATTTTCCCCTCTTCCCCAGAGCATTTTCGAATGCGAGCAGAATTTCGGATTTGGCGCGAGGGGGAAAATATTTTCTATGCGATGTCGCCAGTTGGTGAAAAAATTTCGGCAAAAAATATAATTTTGCTTGACAGTTTTCCCGTTGCAAGTTTGCGAATAAACCGTGCAATGCCAAAATTATTAGAAATTATCCGCTCCGAGCAAGTATTAAAGAACAAATTATTTCAGCTGGAATTTTTATCGACTTCTACCGATGATTTACTCATCACTTTGATTTATCACCGCAAGTTGGATGATGCTTGGCAAAACGCGGCAAAAAAAATCGAAGAAAAATTAAATGCTGCGGTTATCGGTCGTTCGCGTGGTGAGAAGATTGTTTTGTCGCGAGATTTTGTGCGAGAAGAATTTACCGTCAATAATGAGAAATTTTCATATTTGCAATACGAGCAGAGTTTTTCGCAACCGAATGCCGAAATTTGCCGTGAAATGCTCAACTGGACGCAAAAACAAGCACGAAATTTAGCGCATCTGCATCACCGTGATTTGCTGGAACTTTATTGCGGTAACGGTAATTTTTCGCTGCCGATGGCAAGAGTTTTTCGGCGAGTGTTGGCAACTGAAATCAGCAAAACTAGCGTTATGGCTCTGCGGCAAAATGTAGCGAATAACAAAATCACAAATATTGATTTAGCGCGGCTTTCCGCGGAAGAATTGTCAGAAGCTTTTGCTGGAAAACGAGAATTTAAGCGTCTCAAAGAGGCAAATATCAATCTGCACAACTATGATTTTGCTGCCGTGCTGGTTGATCCTCCGCGGGCGGGAGTTGATAAAAAGACTTTGGAAATTTTGAAAAATTTTTCTTACATTTTTTATATTTCCTGCAATCCCCAAACTTTGGCAGAAAATTTACGCGAGCTCACTGAGCATAAAATCATTGCAGCGGCTATGTTCGACCAATTTCCACACACGCCGCACATTGAAACGGCAGTTGTATTACAGTTGAAATAATTTATTCCGCCGAATGCATACGGATATAAATCATAATCACGCCCATTCGACAATATTCTTCCAAATTAAGCAACATTGTTAAATTCGCATCGGACGGTTCGAGATTGGTATCTAATTTCGAAAATTCTTTGATGTCTTGAATATATTCGTTTATGTCATCTTCGAGTTGTTTGAGTTGCGGTGAAAATTCTTTTTCCTGCTGCAAAAATGCTAAAACATTCAGAAAGCCGTAAATCCAAGAAACAAACTGCTCTGCTCTTTCCTTCGGCATTGCTTCTTCTTCGAGCACAAGTTGATAACCAAATTCGATATCCTGCAATTGTTCGCTGATTTCTTTTTGCACTTCATTGACGAATTTTTCTTCTTCCGTTTTGTCAAGAATAAAGATATTTTTAATGTATTTTTCACCGCCGAAAGCCGTAAAAGCACTCAACATTCCCTGCATTTCCGACGGTGCATACCAGCAATCTAACCGCTCTATTTCGCTTTTTAATTTTGGATAATCGAATTGTCCTGACATAAATAATTCCTGGTGCTTTTTAATAATGCTTTGAGTGCGGAAAATTATAAATCTATGCTCACAGGAAAACTGACAATATAGTCGTTCCAATTCAAAATAGACGAGGCAGCGAGGCGAAGACAGTATAAAAATACGGCGAGACGAAGCTAACGAAGTATATTTTGAAGTGGAGCAACTATATTTGTATAATTCCGCGCTTTCTTACAAATCCTACAACTTTATTTTTCACTTTTAAGGAAACATATGAAAACTCTCGAACGGTTGCGAATTGAAGAATTAAAAAATGTCGAAAAGCAGGTTAATGAATTATTAAGACTATGGCGGAAGCAGCAAAAAGAGTTCCAAGATTTACAACAACGGTATGACAAATTATCACGGGAACATCAGCAAGTTCAGGTTAGCTCTTCCAGTCAAATTGATGATATTAGCAACCAGCATCAACAAGAATTAGAAAGAGTAAATGAGCAATGGCAAGATCAATACGAGGAAAAAATCAGCCAACTCGATAATGAAAAAGCAACCATCGAGGAAAATTATCGCCGTCAATTAGCCGCAACCGAACGAGACTATTCCGAAAGATTGGAAAATTTAACCCGTCAAGTTGAGCGCGAAAAAGCCGTCAAAGAAGCATTACTGGCAAGAATTCGCAGCATCGATACTCTGGATTTAATCGGACAGGAGCACTAAACAATGGCAACAGCAGCAAAAGAAGAAGTTTCGGTTAATTTGAAAATTTTCAACGACTCTTACACTATTTATTGCGATCCGCAGGAAAAGGAAATTTTGCTTGATGTCGCGGAACAATTAAATACCAAGTTTTATGAAATCCACAGCAAGCAACCGAATTTAAGCCGTGAAAAAGTTATAGTTTTCTGCGTTTTAGAACTGGTTTGCAAACTGCGCAATGATCGTAGCACTACTGCAAAAGACATCATCAATGCAAATCAAATCAGCGAAAAATTAAATGCTGCTTTGGATATGGCATTAGCAGAAATTAAGCCGCAGTGATTTTGTATTACTTATGATTTACAGAAAAAACGCGCCGCATAATTGGGCGCGTTTTTATTTTTGATACTTATGATTAAGTTTTTATCTAACGAAGAAAATTGGTGTGCAAAAGAGGATAGAGCGGAAAATTTGATTTATGCTCGTATGAATTTTCAAAATGATGAACGGTATGTCAATTTTGCAATAGACACTAGTGAATTTGCTCTAAATAATTACATCAAACAATGGAAAAATGCTGCTGATTATGCTCTTCGATTTAGGCAAACAGCGGCTTTTTTTACAAGCTTTTATCCCAGTCAAGAAGTATTTGCTAGCACATTATTTATCATAACTCCCGAGGAAATAATAAAGCCTATTTCCTATGATAACTGTGCTAACGAAAAGTCAAATAAAACACGGCAATATTTTTATTTAACTGAAGGAATATTTTATCTCACTAGCAAACTAGAAGTTTTGAATAACAGTGCAATTTTTCACGACTTATACAAAACTTGTAATACTCATTTACCGATATATTTTGTCAATCCTGATAATTTTGAGCGTTTTTATCCCTATATCCCAGCAACAGATGCGATAGAAATACAAAAAGGCTGTTGGTGTAGAAGGATTGAAAAGCAAGATTTAATCGCTATAACCAATCTTTAACTTATTTCTTATGATAAATTTCATTTCATATCAAAAGGTAAATTCTGAATTCAGATTCTGCATTTGAATTATTACCCTAAGATGATAATTATTACAGACCAATCTATTACATAAATACAAATAAAATGGAATATTTTTACTCTTATTTTAACCATTTTTACGGTTCAATAGAAGATATATGGCATCAAAAAATTAAGGCAGAGAGTGTAAAAAAATATATCTCTTCCATATAAAAAATGCCCAGCAAATATTTGCTAGGCGTTAATAATTTGTTTATCAATTTCTCATTAGCACTATTCCCCTGTCAAAGCTTCAACGGGATCTAGTTTCGCGGCATTTTTTGCTGGCATATAACCGAAAAGCACACCGATACCGCTAGCGCATAAAAACGCAGCGACGATGGAACTCGTTGAATAAACCATTGCAAAATCTTCGCTTACATATTTCACCGCCTGACCTAGCGCGAATGACAATGCAATACCAAGCACACCACCAATCAGACAAAGTAACACAGCTTCAATCAAAAACTGCCGCATTATGTCGCCCTGTCTTGCACCAACCGCCATTCGGATACCAATTTCTGCCGTTCTTTCGGTTACCGATACCAGCATTATGTTCATCACTCCGATGCCGCCGACGATAAGCGAGATTACCGCGATTGCCGAGATAAGCAGCGAAAGTGTTTTAGTCGTTTGGGTGATAGTTTCACGGATTGAATCATTATTCATCAAGGAAAAATCTTCTTTGCCGTGTCTTTGCACCAAAATTCTGGTTACCGCGTCTTCGGTTGCACTACTTTCAACACCATCTGCAATACGCAAAATAATGTTCGAAACATAATGTTGCCCCAAAAGACGGCTCATTGCAGCGGTATAAGGCATCCAAACATTGATGTTATTTGACTGTGAAAAGCGTTGTTGATTGCTGACATCAGCGATACCGACGATAGTTACGGGCACATTGTTAAGCAAAATAATTTTTCCGATTGGATTTTCCGTGCCGAAAATTTGTGCCGCGCCGTTGTTATCAAGATATGCAACCGCGCGATGCCCTGCCACATCATCAGCAGTTAAATTTCTCCCGCGCTTTAAGGGAATATTTTGCACCTGAAAATATTGCTCACCGACACCCGTAATCGAGGCGGTAACCGCGAGTTCGTCATAACGCAAGGTCGCGGAAGCATTGACTGTTGGAGTTGCCGAATTGATATAACTTTGCCGCGAGAGCACTTCGGCATCTTCGGGGGTGAGAGTGCGGATTCGCCCTGCTCTACGCTCACCGAATATGCCAGGAAAAATCTGGATTGTGTTTGAACCTAAATCGGATATGCGTTCGAGCACTTTATTTTGCGCTCCTTGACCGAGCGCGACCATACTCACCACTGAGGCAATGCCGATGATTATTCCGAGCATTGTCAAAAACGCCCGTAATTTATGCCCCAAAATCGCCCGCACCGCCATTGCAAATGCCGACATCAATGCTTTTAATCCAAAAGCATCGCTACCTTTTGCGGCTTCGGGTGGTTTTTTAGGATTTTTATTTCTTTCTTTTTTAACCGTGTCGCCGATAACTCTACCGTCGGAAAGTTCAATCACACGGTCAGCAGATTCGGCAATTCTTGGATCGTGAGTAACGATGATTACGGTATGTCCTTCGGAATGCAGCTCCCGCAGAATTTTCATTACTTCTCGCCCTGATTCGCTGTCGAGTGCGCCAGTCGGTTCATCGGCAAAAATAATTTGTCCGCCATTCATCAGAGCGCGAGCGATAGAAACCCGTTGTTGCTGACCGCCTGAAAGTTGGCTCGGTTTATAAGTTGTGCGTTCGGCAAGCCCTAGGCGTTTTAAGAGTTCATCGGCGCGTTTTAAGCGTTTTTGGTTATCAACTCCTGCATAAACCGCTGGCACGGCAACATTTTCCCGCGCCTGCAAATCGCCGAGTAGGTGATAGCGTTGAAAAATAAAACCGATATGCTCACGGCGAAGTTTGGCGCGGGCGCGGATTGAGAGATTTTTTGTGTTTTGACCGTCGATGAAATATGCACCGTCCGACGGTCTATCGAGGCAGCCGAGAATATTCATCAAAGTCGATTTCCCCGAACCAGATTGCCCGATGATTGCCACCATTTCGCCTGCGTAAATATCGATATTCAGTCCGTGCAAAACGGTTACTTCGGTTTCTCCAGAGCCGTATCTTTTGATGAGATTTTCGGTGTGAATTAGAGGAGTTTCGCCGTCGAAATTGAGTTTTTTAGTGGATTTTTTATCCGTCTTACTATTGCTTTTATTTGTTCTATTCGCCGTTTTATCGGTATTTTTACTTTTATTTTTATCCGCCGCCGCAGCCGTTTTATTTTTACGGCGATGTTTCAAAATTGAGAATTTTTCCTTTTCCGCTTCATCAATATTGCTGATAGCGTCAAGATTTTCTTCTGCAATTTCGCTTGCGGTTTTTTTAGCGATACCGTCAAAAACTTCCGCGCGCTCTGGGTCATCAGCGGTATTTTTCAAACTCTTTTCATTTCTAGGCATCTGATGTTTATCGCTAATGTCAGCAGCAAAATCTGCAAGACTTTTTCTTTTAGCTTCACCGTCATTTGAGATGCCGAAATTAGGCGTTTTACCGTCATCTTGTTCATCGGCAAGAAATTGTTCGGCAGCATCAAGCGCGTTCTGCAAAATATCGCCATCGAGCTCGGCGGAATTTTTATTAGGATTTTTTTTATCCGTCATTAGAACGGTCCTCCTGGAGGTCCGCGTCGATTACCGCCAGGTCCGCGATTTCCACCGCGTTCGCCGCGTCCTTCTCTTCTACCTTCTCCGCGTTCGCCGCGAATATCTTCACCGCCGCTAACAATTACCGCTTCACCTTCTTTCAATCCGCTCATTACTTCAATCCGCACTCCGTCTTCAATTCCCGTCTCTATCCGTCGCATTTGCGGTTTGCCGTTTTCAAAAACCAACACGCCCTTTTGTCCTTCCCGTAGATTTTTGATAGCGGTAAGCGGCACGGTTAAAGCATCGTCAGAGCTTGCAATTTCAATCGATACGGTTGCCGTCATTCCGTAGCGCAGAATTTCATCGGGATTTTCAACATCGATATGACCGTAGTAATAAATTGCGGTTGATGAGGTGAGCTGACCGTTATCGGCAATTTCTTTCGGTGCGGGGTCGATGGATTTCAGCGTTGCATTGAATGTGCGCGTGTTTTTGCCGAGCAGCGTTAAAACTACGGGCATTCCAGCGCGCACCGAAGAAACATCGGCTTCGGCAATTTCTGCCTTGATAGTCATTACATCAATTTGACCAAGCGTAATTAAAGTTGGCGCGGATTGCACCGAGTTAATCGTCTGACCTTCTTCGACAGGCACAGCTAAAACGCGCCCGTTAATTGGAGCTTTAACTTTGGTGTATTCGAGATTCACTTCTTTATCGCGAATATCGATTTCCTTTTGCCGCACGCTACTTTCACCTTCGGTAACTGAATTTTGTGCGCTCACCAAGCTAGCTTTTGCCGCTTCCACTTCTTCCTGCGTTCCTGCGCCTTTGGAATAAAGATTTTGAGCGCGTTTGAAAGCTTTTTCCGCCTTTTCGAGTTCGGCTCTTGCGCGCTGCAAGGAGGCTTTTTGGCTTTGCAATTGAGCTTCGGCGGTTTGTTTAGCGTTTTCTTGGGTATCGGCATCGATTTCGGCTATCAACTGCCCTTCTTCGACGCTGTCTCCGACTTCAACTAATAATTTGGAGATTTCTCCCGATACCTGTGCACCGACTTCCACGATTTTTTTCGGATAAATCATTCCGCTGGCATTAACTTTCTGGGAAATATGACCGCGGTGAACTGGTTCGGTTACAAATTTCTGTGCTTCTTTAATTTTTTCTTTCTTCTGATGATCTTGATACCAATAGCCGATTAAACCTGCGGCTATTAGCAAAAATATTAAAAATCCGACAATGGAAAAACCACGATTGCGGTGAAATTCATTCATAAATCAAATTCCTCAAAACTTGTAGCAAAAAAACAACAAGTTCTCAATAAAAAAGCTCGGCATTCTAATCCCTATTTTTTTACAAATGAAATACATTCTCAATTTCCAAGAACTGCGGCAAGCGCAGTATCCAAAACCTTTATGGCGCAAACATCTAACCGTAAAAAATTCAACAATTCCTCTTGCCCTGCCCTGAAATGCCGATGTTGCAAAAATGATACAGATTTGTATTTTCTGTTAGCATCTGTAATTCAATTGATAATTCTTATCGATTGAAAAATTTACTTTTTTGCAAATCAACCAACATCGGAGTATCGCAATTTATGAATATGTTTCGCAAAAATCTACTAGCGCTAGCAATTGTCTTACCGACATTTAGCTTTGCCCAGCAAGCACAAAATAGCTCTTACTCAAACGCGAATAATTCGCAAACAAATTACAACGGCTTTTCTTCACAATCGGATGCCAATCTCGGAACAATCACGGTAAGTGGTCAGAAAAAATCAGAACCGAATAAAACTTTTCTAGCCGACAGCAAAAAAATCGAACAAAGCAATGCCACCGACTTAAAAGATATTTTTATTGATACCGTCGGCGTGCAACTCGGTGGCGGAAATGGTCTTTCGCAACATTTAACTATTCGGGGAATGGGTGAGGATCAAGTTGATTATGTCGTCGATGGCATTGCTTCTACCGATATCAATAACTTCTTCCACCATCAGGGACGCAATATGCTCGATCCGTATATGGTGAAAATCGTCGAAGTTGAAAAAGGAACTGGCGCGGCAAGCGCGGGATTTGGCGCAACTTCGGGACGCATCATCGCCGAAACCAAAGACGCAAAAGATTTACTCCGTGAAGGTCAAAACCTCGGTTTTTCTGTGCGTGGCGGATTGAGTTCAAATAAAGGCGACCAAGAAGCTTTCTCGCTCTACGGCAAGTCGGATGACAATTTAATTGATGCCATCGTGGCAGCAAACTATGTACACGACAAGGAATACAAAGGCGGTAGAGGTTATGTATCGTCAGACGGAACGGATAAAGTCGGCGGTAGTGCTTTGGGTAACCGCAGTCTTTACGGAAAAGTAAATCTCAATTTCAACGAAGATTGGACGGCGGGTATCAGCCACCGCCGCGAAGAAAATTACGGCGAACGCAACTTACGGGAAGAGTTTTATTTCGGCACAGCCAACGACAATCCGCAATACAAACACCGAATTAACGATACAACTAACTTATATCTCAAAGGTCAAAACGCTGGATTTATCGACAAAGTCGATGCGCAAGTGTTCTCAATGGTTTCCAAAAGCGAACTGCAAACGGCAACGCCAAAAAATACTGCCACGGGCTCAAATATCAATTTAACTAGCAATATCGGCGAACATCATTCGGTGAAATACGGTCTCAATTACCGTAAAACCACAGGTAAAAACGATGTTGATAGCGCGGTAAAACAAGAGAAAAACGAAGTCGGTGCTTATGTTGAAGGTATTTGGGGATTAGCCGATGACCGCGTAACGCTCACCACAGGACTGCGCTACGACCATTTCGATTTGAAATCTAACGGTGAATCGAGCGACGGACATTTGTCGCCATCAGTCGGCGTAATCTGGGATATCAACGACAACTTATCCCTAAACGCCTCGCATAACCGTGCTACTCGCGCACCGCGTTTGTATGAAACCCAACTTACCAGCAGCCCCGTAAGTTATGCCGATGACCTCAAAGCCGAACATTCATACAACAACGAACTCGGATTAAGTTACAGACAAAACGGCTTCACTGCCGAGGCAAGCGTTTTTCAACAAAAAATCAAAAACTTAACCTTGATTGAAGGCGGCGGTAGAACAGGAAGACCAACTACCGTTTCCTCCAACGGCGGAACACTAAAAAATACGGGATATGAAGGTTCAATCGGTTATCAATACGAGGGTCTCAAAGCCAAAGCGGGTGTTGCTTACAGCAAACCAAAATTAGATGACGGAGTAGCACTCGACACTATCGCTACCGCAATTCCAATGGGACGGCAATGGTTTAATAGCCTTTCTTACCGCTTCGACAATCCGAATTTAGAACTCGGCTGGCGCGGTAGATATGCAGAAAAAGCAGCACAAATGGTCGATACGGGGCTTACTAGCCGTGGCGGCGGTTCAGATACCGAAAGAACGGGTTACGGTGTGCATGATTTTTATCTCAACTGGCAACCGACAGGTAAAGATGATTTCAATGTCAATTTGAGTATCGACAACGCATTCAATAAATATTACCGCTCACACTCACAACGGGCAGGACAAACGGCATTGCCTGAACCTGGTCGCGATGTGCGTTTGAATTTCAATTACCGCTTTTAACGCTAGGGCGCATCTAAATTTAGGGTAGTTCTATTTTTTACCATCTTCATCCTGAATGTCGCGAAGGATCTATCGATAGAGATTTTTCGCCTACGGCTCAAAATGACGAATTTCTAGCTCCGCCAAAACAAGCATTTCAGGTGGGAAGAAATTTTTCTTGCAAGCAGAAAAATTCTTGCTAGAATGCGCCGCGTTTTTTGCCTGAGTGGCGGAATTGGTAGACGCAGCGGATTCAAAATCCGCCGGTAGTGATACCGTGAGAGTTCGAGTCTCTCCTTAGGCACCAAACAGTTTCCATAAGATCCTTTATTTAGGTAAACAAAATCCTCCGTGATTATTGCGGAGGATTTTTTTTTTATCCGAAAAAAAACGCAAAACGCTTACAACGCGAATACAGCTAACTATTTGATGTATATAAAAATTCGTCATTTTGAGCCGCAGGCGAAAAATCTTTATCAGCAGATCCTTCGCGACATTCAGGATGACGATGTAAAAAAATAGAACTACCCTAAATTTAGATGCGCCTTATTTATTATTGCCCCATCTAGTTTTTTTTCTATCAAACAAAGTAAGGAGAGCAAAAATGCTTGCAATCGTTTTCCCTGGTCAAGGTTCACAATCGGTCGGAATGTGCGCACAGATGGCAGAAAAATTTCCTGATGTCAAAAAGCGTTTTGATGAAGCGTCCCAAATTGTCGGCACGGATTTATGGAATATCGCACAGAACAATCCCGATGATTTCATCAACCGCACCGAATACACTCAACCAATTCTCTTAACCGCCTGCTACGCCACATTCGAAGTTTTCCAAAACATTTGCAACAAAAAAGCGGATTTTTTCGCTGGGCATTCACTCGGTGAATACACCGCCCTGCTTGCAGCTGGTGCGATGAGTTTTAGCGAAGCGGTGAAGCTCGTGCATATTCGCGGTAAGTTGATGCAGGAAGCAGTTCCATTCGGCACGGGCGCGATGGCTGCAATTATTGGATTGAATAATCACGATGTTGCGGAAGTTTGCTCCAATGCTGGTAACGAAGTATTTCCTGCGAATTTCAATGCCCCTGGTCAAGTGGTTATCGGTGGAAAACGCGAGCAAGTCGAAAATGCCGTCAAAATCGCCAAGGAAAAAGGAGCAAAACGAGCAGTTTTATTACCCGTAAGCGTTCCATCTCATACTCCGCTAATCCGTTCCGCCGCCGCACAATTTAGTCTGCATCTCGACAAAATCGATTGGAAACCGCTATCCGCTCCCGTTATTTTTAATGTTGATTGCGAAAAACATAGCGATAGATACGGCATCGAAGCGGCATTAGGCAAACAGTTATACAGCCCAGTTTTATGGCGTGAATGCATCACCAAACTTGCCGATGATGGTGTTAGCAAAGCAATCGAAATCGGTGCGGGAAAAGTGCTTTCTGGTTTAATCAAAAGAATTGACCCACGCGTTAATAGCTTTTCCTTCGACAATCCTGAACAAATTGAAGCATTACAGAAATTTTTAAGCCAATAAATGGCTCGTCTTTCAAGGAAAAAATAATGAATATTTCAGAACAAACAGTAGTTTTAATTACGGGAGCAAGCCGCGGTATCGGTCGCGGTGTTTTAGCAGCTTTCGGCAAAATCGGCGCAACCGTTATCGGCACCGCAACTAGCGCAAATGGCGCAGAAAGCATCAACTCTTTCATTAAAGAAAACGCTTTTAAGGGCGCAGGAAAAGTTCTCGATGTAAATAACGAAGAAGCGGTCAATCAACTCATCGAAGAAATTAAAAAAGAATTCGGCGCGGTCGGAGTTTTAGTTAATAACGCGGGCATTACCGACGACAACCTCTTAATGAAAATGAAAGCCGAATCTTGGGACAAAGTTATCAGCACTAATCTCGGCGGCGCGTTTCGGTTAAGTAAAGCCGTCTGCCGCGACATGATGAAAGCACGCACGGGTAGCATCATCAATATTTCTTCCGTAGTCGGCGTGATGGGAAATGCAGGACAAGCAAATTACAGCGCATCAAAAGCAGGACTCATCGGTTTTACTAAATCTCTTGCCCGCGAACTCGGCTCACGCGGAATTAGCGTTAATGCCATCGCCCCAGGTTTTATCAAAACCGATATGACAGAGCAAATGACGGAAGAACAGAAAAATAAACTCACTTCCGCAGTCGCACTCGGAACTTTGGGAGAAGTTGCAGATATCGCCGATGCTTGCGTATTTCTTGCGCGTGCGAATTACATCACGGGCGAAACTCTTAATATTAACGGCGGTTTATATATGCTGTAAAAATGCTGCAATTTGTATGATTTTTGTCTATGTCTAAAAATTATTTTTTTGTTCTTCGAAAAAATAAAAGGAGCGCGTAGGGCAGCCGCCCACTCCCCGCCCTTTTTAAATGAAACATTTTTGTAATTTTTAGATACGCCTTTTTCTTGTCCGCACTTGAAAATACAGCAGGAAGAATGCAAATTGAGTGTTCGGTTCGCCGCAGAAGTTCGACCATCACCGTCGATATAATGCGGACACTTTTTTATCCACTACTAGGAAACATAACCTTATGAGTACTATTCAAGAACGCGTAATCAAAACTATCGCTGAACAATTGTCAGTTGATGAAGCACAAGTTAAACCTGAAGCTGCTTTTATCGACGACTTGGGCGCAGATTCACTGGATTTGGTTGAGCTTGTAATGTCTTTGGAAAAAGAATTCGACTGCGAAATTCCAGATGATGATGCAGAAAAAATCACTACCGTGCAAAGTGCAATTGACTACATCAACAAAGTTCAAGCTTAATTTGGCGTTTTGCACAAAAATAAAAGAGCCGCCGTCTGGTGGCTCTTTTATTGTGTATCCATATTTGAGTGTCCGCAATTGCAAAATATTTTTTCAACCGCATATAACCGCCTCTTGACCGCACAGTGAAAAGGAAAAATCAATGAATACAACCAGCAAATCTCTTAACCGTGTAGTAGTTACGGGAATGGGTATCGTAAGCCCCGTCGGTAACGATATTGCGACGGCTTGGAACAATATTCTGAACGGCGTTTCTGGTATCAGCGCAATTGATGATTACGACGCATCAAATCTTCCCGTGCGTTTTCGCGGCTCTATCCGCAACTTTGATTTTTCTAAATATTTCAACGCCAAAGAAGCCCGCAAAATGGATTTGTTTATTCATTACGGTTTAGCCGCGGCGGTAGATGCAATTGAAGACAGCGGTCTGACATTCGACGACGAGGAAACGGCGGATAAAGCGGGCGTGATTATTGGTTCTGGGATTGGCGGTCTTCCTGGAATGCTGGGCGGTTATAAAGATTTTCTCTCCAACGGTGCTCGCCGTGTGTCGCCGTTTTA
This sequence comes from Cardiobacteriaceae bacterium, assembly GCA_017484165.1. Lineage (GTDB taxonomy): Bacteria > Pseudomonadota > Gammaproteobacteria > Cardiobacteriales > Cardiobacteriaceae > RGIG9182. The sequence continues at coordinate 44,575 of JAFUTP010000067.1, forward strand.
TGTTCCGTCAAACATCATCAATATGATTTCGGGCAATGTTTCTATCCGTTACGGTCTGCGCGGTCCAAATTTAGCTACGGCTACCGCTTGTGCATCAGCAACGCATTCAATTTCCCAAGCTTACCGCCTAATTCAACACGGCGATGCGGAAATTATGATTGCAGGCGGTGCGGAAATGGCTGGCAGCGATATGGGAATTGCAGGTTTTGCCGCGGCAAAAGCTCTTTCAACTAGAAATGACAATCCCGAATTTGCTTCGCGCCCCTGGGATAAAGACCGTGACGGTTTTGTGCTCGCTGACGGTGCGGGAGTTTTGGTATTAGAAACCTTGGAGCGTGCCCAAAGACGCGGCGCGAAAATTTACGGCGAAATCATCGGTATCGGTATGAGCGGTGATGCTTATCACATAACCGCAACCCACCCCGATGGTAAAGGCGCGGCAAGATGTATGCAAAACGCGCTGCAAGATGCAGAAATTAACGCCAGCGAAATCGACTACATCAACGCGCACGGCACCTCAACTCCAATCGGTGATTTGGCGGAAACTCGGGCGATAAAAACTGCTCTCGGCGATGAGGCAAAAAATACGGTAATTTCTTCAACTAAATCAATGACAGGACACGCACTCGGCGCAGCTGGCGGATTAGAAGCAATTTTCACTTTGCTTGCTTTGCGCGACGGAAAAATTCCTCCAACTATCAATCTTGATAATCCTAGCGAGGAATGCGATTTAGATTACTGTCCGAAAACCGCGCGCGATGCTAATCTCAAAATTGCTATGTCAAATTCATTCGGTTTTGGTGGCACTAACGGAACGATTATTTTTAGAAAGGTATAAACTAAAACATATCTGTTCTAGTTTTATTTTTACACTATTGACAATAAAAAACTCCACTGTTAGATGGAGTTTTTTATGTTTAAGGCAGAAAAATTCAAAGTTTCAAAATTCCAGAATATCCGATTTTCAAAGCAAGTATCAGCAAAATTACAAAAATCAGTAGTTTGAAAAATCTCGCACTAATCTTGTTGCGCAACCATATTCCGAAATACAAACCGACAATCGAAAAAACCGTCAGCAAAAATATCAATCCGTATTCACTTTTACCCAGCATTAAATATTGATTGCGGAGCATATAAATTTGCACGATTTTTGCGAGTAAAAAGCATAAATTGCTGGCTTTTGCAATACGATTTCTATCATTTGTCTCACTAAATAAATACATCAGCAAAATCGGCGACATCGCATTCGTCGCCCCGCCAATTATTCCTGCCAAAAATCCGAATAAGAACATATTTTTATTATCAGCATTTACGCTAATAATTTTGGCTTTACCGTAAATATTTAACAATCCGTTTAATGAATAATATAAGGTAATAAAAGCCATCAGAAGATAAAGCCAAGATGATGGCAAGATTAAAAGTAACTTAACACCTAAAATGCTACCGATAACGCTACTAATAGCGAGCAATTTGTAATGCTTCAAGTAATAAATAAGGTCTTTATATATACCGTTTTGATTATGAGAACATAAAACCAACACACTCATCAACAAACTCGGAATCGCAACTAGCGCAACGACTTTGGATAATGGCATTATGAATGCAAGCGAAGTTGTCGCCAGCATCGGAAAAGCCATTCCTGTAATTCCATGCAATATTGCAGCGATAAAGAATAATAAGACTTGAATTATTTCCTGCACAGAATATATCCTTATATCAAAACTTATTTTTATTAGCAACAGGGCGCATCTAAATTTATGGTTAGTTCTATTTTTATTTCGTCTTATTTCGTCATCTTGAGCGCAGCGAAGGTTCTGCCGATAGAGATTTTTCGCCTACGGCTCAAAATGACGAATTTTTAGAACACACTCTTTTATTAGCAACACATATTGAAGCAGAAATAATAAATTTTCACCGTGATTACAGAAAAAATCAATCTTGACAAAAAAAAAAAAAACAGGGACAATTACTTGCGGTTTCTGTGCAGTTTATTTGTAAATACCAGAAATCCAGCCAACCTTCGGTAAAGAAGGTCAAATATTACCAACCAAACAATCAAGGAAACACAAATGTCCAAAAAAACTCTCACAATTGCCGTCCTATCAGCATTTATTTTGACTGCCTGCGGTCATAGTCATCATCGCGATACTACTGGCGGTAACGGTTATGTTGTGAACTTCACTAATAATTCTGGCGATACGGCATCTAGCAACAATACGCCATTTGAAATGAAAGAGCAATTTACTTCTTTCACGATTGAAAATAAAGATGGAAAGCAGGTTGCCAGCTCCAAAACTTCAATGACAGCAGAAGAGCAGCTGCAATTGCAACAAATAATTAAGAGCATAGACCCAGACGCTGCCGCACAAAACGACACAGATAAAGGTTTTTATAGCGCCGAATACCAATTAGATGAAAAAAACATAGCTGGAAAACTCTTCTTGGGAGCAACAAATGGAGAAAGAGGAACTGCTTATGCTAAATATGGCATTGATTTGCAAGTGCCAACAATAGACGGTGAAAATACAACAAAATTGCAACTGTTCTATACGGGAGAAGAAACAGAAGCAATGCCGACAACTGGCAAAGTTACTTATCTCGGTAAAGCAATCGCATCTACTCCAGAGGCGATGGTAAACACAGGAGAACTCGGTAACTACTACGGTGATAGCTCATTCCAAGTGGATTTCGATAGCAAAAAACTAACGGGAACATTAAACAACTGGCAAGTAACAAACACTACACAACCAGCGATGCAAGCAGTAAATATCGAAGCGGATATCAAAGCCAATACCTTCCAAGGAACAGCGAATTCCAGTGGCTATGCCGAAGGTAAGTTTTACGGTCCAGATGCGGCAAATATCGCGGGCTCATTTGATGATAAAGACCAAAAGCTCTTCGGGGTTTTCGGAGCTAATAAGCAATAATTTCATCTCTTGCTAAACAAATCCCGCTTTTTTAAGCGGGATTTTTTATTTCATCTTCATCTTCTTTCTTCATATTTAACATAGCTGTTCGCATCTCCTCTTTATTTTTATCCATTTCTTCTTCAAATCGCTGCCAAACAGGCAACAAATAAAACGCTATTATTTTGAAATAGCGCAACTACATAAAGAAACTATTATGTTCAATCCATTAAGCCAATCGAGACCGTTATGACACTCCCACGCAAAATTCTCACTGCTTCATCATCCTTTCCTAGACTTCGTGAAGCAAATGCCGTTTATGTCGATAAAACTGCGCTTATCCACAAAATGGTTTATGCCGATGATGCATTTTTTCTCTCTCGTCCGCGGCGGTTCGGAAAATCACTTCTTGTTACAACTTTGGAGGCATATTTTCAAGGCAAAAAAGAGCTTTTCGAAGGTTTAGAAATCGAAAAATTAGAGAAAGAGTGGAAAAAATTTCCCGTTTTGCGCTTTGATATGAGTGGTAAGAGGTATAGCAAAACCGAAGATTTAGAAATTCGCCTGAATACTTTGCTGTCGAAATACGAAAAAATTTACGGCAAGGAAGACTACGCACTTGATTTCAGCTCACGACATCAGAGTTTGATTGAACGCGCCCGTGCGCAAACAGGCGAAAAAGTTGTAATTCTCATCGATGAATACGACGCGCCGCTCTTGGATACCGTGGTTGATGACGAAAATTTCCAAACAATGCGGACGATGCTTCGTTCTTTTTATAGTCCGCTTAAAGAATCA
>JAFUTP010000068.1 GCA_017484165.1 Cardiobacteriaceae bacterium
GTGTCATAGTGATTGATAGAAATGAACTACCATTTCACGATTTTCGTAACAATTTTGATGATTGGTTAGCAGATGCCATTAATATTGCTTGGTATTATGGTTAAATGAAATGCAAAACAGCGGAGTTTTTGCTCCGCTTTTTTCTTCTCAATCGGTGAACATTATTTTTTTGATACAAATCAAGGAGCAAGACCTATGCATTTGGCAGATGCTAATAAACCAACGCTAATCGCAGCACAAATTGATCCTGGCAAACCAAACAGCAATATGGCAAATGCCCATGCAGAAATCGGCGTAATTCAACAAGCTTATGATGCAGGATTAACACAGGGAGAAAATATGACAATTGTAGTGCGTGGTGAAAGTGTATGTTCATATTGTTCCAGTGCTCTTGGCAAGGCAGCTAATAAATCTGGTCTAGATAGTTTGACTGTCGTTAATACTAAAAAAATCGTTCAAAAAAATTGATTAAAATGTTCAACAAATTGATTAAAGTAGTTACCGTTGCCCACTTCTCTCTTTGGACTGGGTCAATTCGTTGGATTGATGAAAATGATGAATTGAATAGAAACTTTCAGGTTGCCTGAAAATTTGAAATAGGAGAATTTATGAGTGGATTTCAATACATTATTTTAGCCTATGCTCTGTATTTAATTTATTCAGGCATAAGCAATAAGCGAAAATTGAAAAATCCAAATCCTGTTTTTCCTGATGATGAAGTAAATGTATTATTTACGAAGATTGATAAAACTTTGAAATTATGTTCAACAATATGTATATTTTTAGGGTTGTTGATTGCATTCGTAATGTTTATAGATGCAGTATTTGATTTTAAACAACTAACTATTGATTGCATTAAGTGTATTAGGATAGCTAATTTTTCTTTTTGGTCAGCATTTATAATATTTTGCTTATCTGTTTTTCTTATTTTATTAAGCGGAAGATCATTTGGGATCGCAGGTAATTTGAGTGGATTAAAAGAAGAAATAAAGGCACATTATAAATGTCAAAATTTCAGGAAAATGGACGATTGGATTGATGATTACAATCTCGAAAATTATCTTGGTAATGCTGAAACAATGAAATGGAATATGAAAAAATTTCTTCTTCATTATTATGATTTTATGAAGCCTGGATTGTATATTTACTATACATCTTTACTTCTTTTTACATTGGCATACATATGTGGTTCTACATATATGTCATAGTGGTAGATATTATTAGACAAATAATATCGTTTTTAACATTAACATTAGGAGTTTTATTATGCCTTCATTTTCAGAATGTGCTAAAAATGACAAGACAGAAGTATTTCAATCATCAAGACAGACTTGGAGTAGAAATCCTGATGGCAGTATGTCCTCATCTGGTTGGATTGATAACACGCCAGCACAATTAAAAATACAAAAAGATAATCCAGCAGGTAATATTGGGGAATCTAATAATGGCAAGAAATAACCCACATCCTCTTCAAACTACAGAAAAACTTCTATCTGATAGACAGAGGATACTCGCAAATGGAAAAATAGATCCTATATATGTTTTCGATAAGAGAAACTTTTTTATCACTTTTAGCGCATCATATCTAACGGAAGATAATGAATTACATGACATATGTACTGGAAATTTCACTCTGCAATATATGTATGATGAAATGGAAAAAGCACTACTTAACAATGGCGTTGCTTCAAGTTGCTTCAATAGGAATACAGTATAAAAAAAGCGAAATTATACATGAATTGTACATGGAAACAATAGCGATACAAAGATATACTTTGGAATATAGTTATGATGATGGTAGCACTGTATTTAATTTCTGGAAACCTAATAACTATGAATATACTGGAACAGTATTAAATCATTATGATGACAATATTGATATTCGCATGACATCATCTGAAATTAGATATGCACAACTCGCATTCTATGAGATATATCGTTACGGAGAGCTTTCAGAACAAACTATGATGAATTTTAAGTTTCTTCATGAGAGAAAAAACACCATATTATATAGTTCCAAAAGAACTTTTATAGTGCAAAATAAAAATGGCAAGAGGGTAAAAACTCTCGCCATTTTTTTTATCAAACAGTAGAAAAATATTAAAACCTTTCAGCTCGGCAGAATGCGGTTAATGCAGCTCGCAGCATTGCGCTTACCGTATCATGGCTGTATGCAATTCCCGTAAATAGTTGATTTTCAATTGTCAATTGCACATAAGCCACTGCTTGGGCATCGGTTGCTTGTGTGAGAGCATGTTGTGAGTAATTTGTAACCGCAATTTTGACCGCAAATTGCTTTTCCAGAGCGTTAATAAATGCTGCCATCACTCCGATTGCTTCTCCGTCAATTTTGAGTTCATTATTTTCACTCTTCGTTCTATCTTTTAACACTACCGATACACTATCTGCCCTATCTTTACGGCTAATTTGATAATCGTGTAAAGTAAATCTCCCCCTTTCAATATAAGCTTTATTGAATACCTCTAACACCGTTTGGCTACTTAACTCTTTTTGAGTTTTTTCCGACTCTTTTTGCACTTTTTGCGCCAAATCAACCTGCAACCAACGCGGCACTTGTAAGCCGTAATCGCGGGACAAAATGTAAGCAATTCCGCCCTTCCCTGACTGGCTATTTATCCGCACCACATCTTGATAAGTCCGCCCGATATCTTGCGGGTCGAGCGGTAAATATGCGATATCCCAAATACCGTTCTTTTTATCCTCATCTTCAAATTCCAGAGATTTTTTAATCGCATCCTGATGCGAACCTGAAAATGCGGTAAAAACCAGCTCCCCGATATACGGATGGCGCGGAGAAACAGGAAGATTATTGCATTCACTCACCACATTAACAATTTCGCTCATATTGGAAAAATCGAGACCAGGATTGACACCTTGCGAATACAAATTCATCGCCATCACCATAATGTCCATATTTCCCGTGCGCTCACCGTTACCGAGCAGAGTTCCTTCAGCACGGTCAGCTCCCGCCAACACGGCAAGTTCAGAAGCAGCAACGGCGCAACCGCGGTCATTATGCGTATGCACACTGATAATCACATCCTCGCGGCAAGTTAAATTACGGCAAAAATATTCCACTTGATCGGCATAAATATTCGCCGTTGCGCATTCAACCGTATTCGGCAAATTCAAGATAATTTTGCGTTTTTTTGGATTCCAAACTTGACAAACTGCCTCGCAAACTTCCACCGCATAATCAGGTTCGGTTTGCGAAAAACTCTCTGGTGAATATTCAAAAATCCATTCACTATCGGGGAATAACTCCGCCTGTTGATTTAATAATTTTGCTCCGAAAACCGCTAATTCTTTTATTTCTTCACGGCTTTTCTGATAAACCTTTTCTCTTTGCACTCTTGATGTAGAATTATAGAGGTGTACGATTGCTTTTTTTACCCCCTTTAATGATTCAAAAGTGCGGTTAATTAAATGTTCGCGAGCTTGTGTAAGCACTTGAACGGTTACATCATCAGGTATCAAATTATCTTCAATCAAGCGACGAGTAAAGTCGTATTCAATCTGCGAAGCCGATGGAAAACCAATTTCAATTTCCTTAAATCCGCAATCAACGAGCAACTTAAAAAAACGCACTTTTTGCTCAATTGTCATCGGATCAATTAAGGCTTGGTTACCGTCGCGCAAATCAACGCTCACCCAAATCGGTGCTTTTTCGATGGTTTTATCAGGCCAAAATCTTTCCGTCATTTTTGGTGCAAATTGGAATGGACGATATTTTTGATGGTTAAAACTCATTTTTTTCTCCCAAATAAAGTGGTTGTTTATCAAAAATTGCGGGCGAGATTTTATTTAAGTATTCTAAAAATATTCACTAAAATAACTATAAAATAAGCAGATTTTTAATATTTTCCACTACTAAAAAGCAATTTATGAGAGAAAATCACCAAGAACTTGATGATACCGACAAACGCCTGTTAAATATCATCAGCAAAAATGCACGCATCAGCTTGCAAGCACTTGCCGAACGCTTACATTTATCGGCAACTCCTTGTGCCAGAAGGTTTAAGCGGCTGGAAGATGAAAAATTTATCCAAAATTTTCGTGCTTGTTTGAACCGTGAAAAAATCGGTTTAGGTTTATCGGTTTTTGTCGGCGTTACGATGGATAAACACACCCCTGAACGCTTCAAACGCTTTGAAGAGGAAGCTAAAAAACTACCTGAAATAATCCGTATGAGTATTGTTACGGGAAGAGCGGAAGATTATTTATTGCAAGTTGCTGTGCGGGATATGCGGGCTTATGAAGAATTTTTACTTGGAAAATTAAACCGTATTGAAGGAGTTTCACAAGTGCATTCCGCTTTTGAAATGCGCTGTGTGCTTGACCGTGAGCCTGAATTATAAATTTTCAGTTATTTTTATAAGCTTGTTATAAGTTATTTTTATTAAGGACAAAAAATGCAAATATTCATCGACTATCAAACCGAAAATGCACCGAATAGTTTTTATCCGAAAGCAGAAGAGATAGAAAAATATTATCAAACAGCGGCAAAAATTTTGTCAATCAGTGAAGATTTAGAATTAACCGTGCGGATAGTTGAAAATCAAGAAATTCAGGAATTAAATAAAACCTATCGGCATAAAGATTATGCAACCAATGTTTTATCTTTTCCTGCGGATTTAGATATTCCGCTTATTCCCAAATTATTAGGCGACATAATTATTGCCGCCGATGTGGTAAATAATGAGGCGCGAGAACAAAATAAAAGCCAAGAAAATCATTGGACGCACATCTTAATTCACGGTTTTTTGCACCTTTTGGGTTATGACCATATTGAAGATAATGAGGCGGAAATTATGGAAAATCTCGAACGGCAAATACTCGCTCAAATGAATATTTCAGACCCATATTTAACGCGTGAAGAATAAAAAAATCCGCGATTCTCATCACGGATTTTGTATTAAAAATAGATAAAAGAGTGAAATTTTTACTCTTTTTCGCCGCCAAATTCTTCATAAGCAGCTAATGCTTCCGCCGCAGTCATTAAAGATGGACCACCGCCCATATAAACCGCAACTTGCAGCATCTCTAAAAATTCCGCCCGAGTTGTTCCAAGTTCAGCCAAAGTTTTGGAGTGAAAACCGATGCAACCTTGACAACGGTTAGCGATGCCAATACCGAGCGCAATTAACTCTTTTTGTTTTTTATTGAGAGCACCTTCTTTGTTCGCCGCCTGCGCTAATTGACTGAAAGCTTTCATTGTGTCAGGGATTTCTTTGCTGAAATCTTTCAATTTTGCAGAAATACCCGCAGTTACTTCTTTATACTCATACATAAAAAATTCCTTTTAGTTAATAAAACATAAGTTTTCAACAGCTTGAAAACGGCTCAATTATTAGGGAATTTTTTGAAAAATTTATTTATTTTTCGAATTGAACATTTATATTTTCCTAACCAACCGCCTCACCATTGCAAAAAACTTGCGCGATTTGGCTGCAATCAAAAGGAATTTTGCTCTTATTTCAAAGAAAAATACTGCTTTTGGCGGCGTTTAGTCAGTTCAAAAATACCGTCGATAATTTCTCCGACATTGCTTTCATTATTGGCAACCGCAACTTCTAAATCGTAAATTTCCTTGCGCAGATGCTCGATAATTTTCTGATTATGAGGATTAGTCTCCAATGCCGCGACTTGATTTGCCCAAGTTTCGATTTCGCTAATCATTCCCTGCGGATTATCTTTACTCAATTTATCCAAGGCTTTATTTAACTCGCGACGCGACTGCTGATAATCTTTATCAGGATAGACTACAGAAGCCGCTGGAATGGCAGAGGTTGCAGGCTCTACCGATAAAGTTTCTTCTGACGGCTGCACGACTTTTTCCTGATTTTGCGCTTGAAATTCACCGTTTTGAGATAAAGTCCCAGTAGTAGTAAGAGTTTCAGTAACGGTATTGATTTTTACCGAAGATTTGGGACGACTTTGCGCATAATCTTCGGTGTTATCGGCAAATAAAGAAGTAGAAAATACGGTAAATAATAAAAACACAACACTTTTTTGCATTTTGTTCTCCGTTTTTTGACTTTATAAATAACTTGTAACTTATTACAAACGCAATATTTTTTGTAAATACAAGCGGAAAATATTGCAAATTTTCGGCGTTTGCGATTTCAGCATATGACCGCCTGGCAAGAGGTGCAAAGGCGCATTTAATTCACGAGCAAAGCGCAGAGATTGCTCATAAATCACCACATCATCCGACCAACCATGAACAATTTCAACATTGATTAAATCGCTTTGCCAGCGGTGTGCGCCGTAATGCGGCATATAAAGCGCAGGTGCAATCAAAAACGCGCCACGCACACTGCCGCAAACTTCCGCTGCCCGTGCGCTGGTGTAACCGCCCATCGAAAAGCCAGCCAAAATAACTTCTGCATCGGCTGGCAGCTTATTAACCCGTTCGATAAGCCGTTCCGTGCGTTTTTCTGGCTGATTTTGGATATCCGCATCATCGATTTTTTCTACATCAATATCGAATTCGGCAGCAACTTTGGCGAGATTGACAATTAAATCGTCATTTGGCGAACCGCCACGACCATGTGAAATAAGTAAAAACATAAATCTAAATTTATAACACTAATAAAATAAAACTTGTAATAACCACTTATGCGACAGGAATATTCTTTTCCCTCTTTTCGGCAATTGTCTTACAATCAATACACAAATCAGCGACAGGTCGCGCTTTTAATCTATCCAAACCGATTTCCTCATTGCAGTTTTTGCAATAACCGTAATCACCGCTATCTATCAACTTAAAAGTTGCATTTATTTTGCGAATCAACTTCTGGACACGGTCATGTTCGCGTTCGATTAGCGCGGTTTCGGTTTCAATACTGGCAGCATCATTACTATCCGCCGTTGGTTGAATATCAGCAGAAAGCTGACTTTTAGCTTTTTCTAATCTCTCGATGGCATCTTTAAGTTGCTCTTCTAAAATCTTTCGGAAGTAGGCAATTTGCACATCGGACATATATTTGCTGTTGCGAATTTTTTTTGGAATATCAGAAAAAACAAATTTTTCTCTTTCGACATTCAATTCTTCATAATTTGCGCCGTGATTTCGCACGATATCTTCTGGTTTTCTTTTTACTCTTTTCGGTTTTTTTTCTACCCTCTGTTCGGTATTTTTTTGTAGTTTTTGCGCTTCTTCAAGTGCTTTTTGCGCTAAACTTTTTCGCCCTCTTTTACTAGGAGCTTTATTAGATTCTTTCAAAATTTCTCTATATTCATCGCGACTTTTTTTAGCCTTGCTGGGCTTTTTAGTTTCTACGCTTTTTTTCTCGTCTTTAAGCTTAACTTTGTCTTTATTTTTGTCTTGCTCTTTATCCTTTACTGATATTTTTACAGCAGCTTTTTCCGTTTTAGCAATTTTAGTTTTATCCGCTTTTGGTATTTTTTCTGCCTTTTCTTTTTTATTTGCCTTTTTCGTAGTTTTTTCTTCTACCGTTTTAGCATTTTTTTTCGACTCTACTACCGTTTTTTTGGCATTTTTAAGCACTTTATTTTTGCTATCTTTGCCATCTTTAACCGCTACTTTATCTTTGTTGTTTTTACTATTGTTTTTGTTATTTTTATCCGTCTTCTCCCCAGAACTTTGTTTTTTTACAGCACTAGTTTTATTTTGCGCAACACTTGCTTTGCTATTTTTGTCCGCTTTTTTATCAGCTTTTTTCTCTGCTTTTTTCTTATTCAAAATTTCTGTAATTTTTGATGATTTTGAGGATTTTGATGTTTTTTTTGCATCTGTTTGATTATTTTTTTTACCATCTTGCGCTTTTTTCGGCGGATTTTTAACAGTTGCTTTTACGGCGGTTTGGACAGCTTTTTTAGCATTTTCTTTGCTTGCAGTACTTTTATTTTCCTGCTTATTTTCCTGCTTATTTTCCTGCTTTTTGCTAGCTGCTTGTTTTGCTTCTTTTTTTGCTTCTTTTTTTGCTTCTTGTTTTGCTTTAATTTTTGCGGCAATTGAATTAACAGTTGATTCTTTTTCTGCTGTTTTTAGCGTTTTTGCTGTTTTATTTTTGCTATTTTTGGTATCTTTTTTTGCCTCCTTAACTGTTTTTTTAGGCGCATCTTTCTGCTTATTTTTCGCTACTGTTGAAGCTTTTTTATTCGCTTGTTTAACCGTATTTTGCTTTTTAGCCAATATTTTTTCTGCCACCTTTGATGCGGTATTTTTTACCGTCTTAACTGTTTTTTTCTTATCTTTTACGCTATTTTTATCTAGCGTTTTTTTAGTTGCGTTATTTTTTGCAGGTTCTTTTTTAGCTAGCAATGCTGATTTTTTAGCTTGTTTATCCGCTCTGATTTTAGCTGCCAATTCTTTGGCACTTGATTTTTTATTTGCAGTTTTTGCGCTTGATTTTGTTATTTTTTCTGGCTTATTGCTCAATTTATTTTTAACCGTTACGGCTTTTTTCGCCGTATTCTTAACTTCTTTTTTTACTTCTGCTTTGCTGGTTTTTACGCTATCTTTTGGCGTATTTTTTTTGACTGTTTTAGTTTTTTTATCCTGCTCTTTTGCTTTTACTGCAACTGTTTTTTTAGCGGTATCAAGTTTTTTATTTTTTTCTAATTTTTCTTTTCTTTGTTTGCGTAAAATTTCCAGTGTTGATAATTTTTTCTCATTTTTATTGGTATTAGACTTTGGGCTTGCCATAATAAAAATTCCTTACAAAACATATAAAGCTATAAAAAAGCGGCGAATTTTATTTTTACAAATCGAAAAGTCAATAAAAATAAGGAAAAAATTAACAAAAATACCGTCGATTTCTGTATCAAATTTAACGGACTTTGCCTCATCCGTCAGACAAATTCATACATTTTTAAGCAGTATTTTGTCCGACATTGCACGATTTTTTTCTACATATTTATTTGCAATTTGCTCTTTACAATGCCGCGCTTTTGTTGTATGCAAATTTAAATACTTAAAAAATTCAAAGGAAAAATTTAAGTTTATGAGCTCTCTTACATTTCAAGACATGATTTTTCGCCTGCAAACTTTCTGGGCAAAACAAGGCTGCGCTCTGATGCAGCCATACGATTTAGAAGTTGGCGCAGGCACATTTCACGAATCAACTTTTCTGCGTTCTTTGGGCCCTGAACCTTGGAATGCCGCCTATGTTCAAGCTTCTCGCCGTCCGACTGACGGTCGTTACGGCGAAAATCCCAATCGTTTGCAACGCTACTATCAATTTCAAGTAGTGATGAAACCCTCACCAGAACACTTTCAAGATTTGTATTTGCAGTCGATGTTCGCAATCGGTATCGACCATGCCGAGCAAGATATTCGTTTTGTGGAAGACAACTGGGAGTCGCCAACCCTTGGAGCTTGGGGCTTGGGCTGGGAAGTTTGGGTTAATGGAATGGAAATTTCGCAATTTACTTACTTCCAGCAAGTTGGCGGTTTGGAATGCAAGCCTGTGATGGGCGAGCTGACTTACGGTCTAGAACGGATTGCGATGTATTTGCAAAATAAAAATTCGGTCTATGACTTGATTTGGGCTGAAACCAAAAACGGCGTTTTAACTTACGGCGATGTGCATCAGCAAAATGAGCGGGAGCAATCGGCTTATAACTTCGAATTTGCCAATATTGACAATTTATTCACGCAGTTTGATATGGCGGAAGCGCAAGCACTTTTTCTCTGCGAAAAAGAACTACCGCTTGCCGCTTATGAGCAAGTTTTGAAAGCATCGCATTTGTTTAATTTGCTTGATGCACGGCGTGCAATTTCGGTTACCGAACGGCAACGATTTATTTTGCGCGTGCGCACGATTGCCAAAAAAACCGCTGAAAGCTATTACCAAGCCCGTGAAAAAGCTGGCTTTCCTCTTTGCAAAAAATCCGCCTAAATCCAGAGGACACAATGACTAAAAAAACTCTTTTAATTGAAATCGGCGTTGAAGAATTGCCGACCAAAGCAGTCTGTGATTTAACTCACGCAGGACGCGATTTATGGGCGAGCATTTTTGCCGAACGGGGATTTTCTTTCGACCAACAAAATTGTTTCGGCTCGCCCCGACGCTTGGCTTGGCGTTTTCACGATATTGATTTAGCTTCCCAAAAGCGCAAAACCAGCAAGAAAGGACCGAATATCAAAGCTGCCAAAGATAAGGACGGTAACTGGACAAAAGCCGCTTTGGGCTTTGCTGCATCTTGCAAAGTTGCGGTTGAACAATTAGCGGTAAGCAAAACCGATAAAGGTGATTTTTTAAGTTATGAATTTGAAGAAGGCGGAGAAAGCTTGCGTGCGGTGCTGCCCGAACTGTTCCGTGAAGTTATCGCCAAATTGCCGATAGCGAAAAGAATGCGCTGGGCTGATTTTCAAGAAAGCTTTGTCCGCCCTGTAAATTCCTTGGTAATCCTTGCTGACGATGAAATTTGGGATGAAACGGAATTTTTCGGCGTGCGCGCAAGCAACATCTCCCAAGGTCATCGCACGCATTGTCCCTCAATCAAAATTCAAAATGCGCTCACTTATGAAGACGATTTGCGCAGTGCTTTCGTGATTGCTTCTTGGCGGGAGCGGCGCAAAATCATCGCCCAAGATGTTGCCCGCGTGGCTGAACAATTAGGCGGCAGCGCGCTTTTGAATGAAGATTTACTCGATGAAGTCGCCTCTATCACTGAATTTCCCGTTGCCATTGCAGGAAATTTCGAAGAAAAATATCTCTCCGTGCCGCAAGAAGTGCTGATTACCACAATGCAGGACAATCAGAAAACCTTTGCGGTAGTCGATAAAAAAGGAAAACTATTGCCGCATTTCATAGCGGTTGCGAATTTGCAATCGACTAAACCAGAAAGCGTGGCAGCTGGCAATGAACGGGTAATTCGTCCCCGTTTTGCCGATGCGGAATTCTTCTGGCAGCAGGATTTGAAGCATAAATTGGAAGATTTTTTACCTGGTTTGGAAAAAGTTGTTTATCAGGAAAAACTCGGTTCAATTGCTGATAAATCACGGCGAGTTGGAAAAATTGCGGAATTTATCGCTCTCAAAATCGGCGCGGATACGGAAATGGTGAAAAAAGCCGCAGAGCTTGCTAAATGCGATTTGCAATCGGAAATGGTGATGGAATTTCCCGAATTGCAAGGCGTGATGGGACGGCATTACGCCTTAGCGCAAGGTTTGGAGGCTGAAATCGCCGCAGCAATCGAAGAGCAATATTTACCGCTCGGCGCAGGCGGAAAATTGCCCGAAACCTTGACTGGAACGGTAATTTCACTAGCGGAAAAATTAGACACACTCGTTGGCGGATTTTTTATCGGTGCAAAACCAACTGGCAGTAAAGACCCTTACGCTTTGCGCCGTCAGGCTATCGGTTTAATCCGCATTATTTTGGAGAAAAATCTCAATTTACCGCTTACCGAAATTATTAGTAAATCCGCCGAAAACCTTGCGGCAGAAGCAAATATTGCGGAAGTTCGAGAATATATTTTGGAAAGATTGGAAGCCTTTTACCGTGAAAAATCAATCGACGGCGGCGTTTATCGTGCGGTGCGAGCAACAAATTGCGATGATTTATGCGATTTCGATGCCAGAGTTAATTCGCTGCAAAAATTCCTCGCGAATAATCAAGCAGCAAGCCTGCTCGCTAGCGCAAAACGCATCCGCAATATCTTGAAGAAAAACGGCGAAGTCCAACTTGCGGTAAATACCGACAAATTCACTGAAACCACGGAGAAAAATCTCTGGCAAAGCTGGCAAGAAATTGCAAGTGAAATTCAAAAAGCGGCGGCAAATAAGGATTATTTCAGTGCGCTGGAAAAATTTAGCGGGATTTCAAATGCGCTAGAAAGCTTTTTCAATGATGTGATGGTCATCGCCGAAGATTTGGAGTTACGGCAAAATCGCCTTGCAATGCTTAGTCAAATCCAAAAAACCTGCGCCCAAATCGCTGATTTATCCGAAGCGGAAGTGTTGTAAAAAAAATTCTCCCCTCTTTGGGGAGAATTTTATTTTTTACCCTTGTCATCCTGAGCACAGCGAAGGATCTGCCGATAGAGATTTTTCGCCTACGGCTCAAAATGACGAATTTCGTAGATACGCCCTAAAAAATAGAACCCGAAGAGCAATACGGGGAAAAATAAATTTTTTACAAAAAAATCCGCCGTTTAAAACGGCGGTTTTTTTATTGCTAATCAAGTTCAACGCCTCATTTACCAACTATAAAGTTGTGCATAAAAAAACAATTTGCGCCTATTCATCAATGAACATTCAAACCGATTTGCTTTTTCCTGAAATAGCCAGTCTGCAAGAAAACGCGACGGATAAAGCATCACTGTTGCGGCTTGCCAAAATTTATTTCAGCGAGCTTAAAAATGCGCAATTCAAGGCGGTAGAAGATGCTCAAAGCCGCAGTTTTAATGCAGATTTATGGCTTACGCATCACTGCCGTCAAATTGATTTTTTGCTGGCATATTTATTTCAAAACAACGGTATAAATCTTGCAAATTGCGTGCTGCTAGCGGTTGGCGGTTACGGTCGCGGTGAATTATTTCCCCGTTCGGATATTGATTTTTGCGTGCTTTGCCGCGACCAGCGCGCGCTTTATCAGGAAAAAGAGGCTATTTCTAAATTTCTCTACGACGCTTGGCAGCTCAACTTAAACATTTCGCCCTCAATCCGTTCCCTCGACACAATTTACGAGGAAGCAAAAGCAGATTTCGATCTACTCACCAGCTTGGTGGAAGCGCGCGCTTTGGCGGGAGAGCGGGAAATAAAAGATCAACTCGACTTCAAAAACCCATCTCTACCAAGTCCCAAGGAATTTTTGCAGGCGAAAATCAAGGAGCAGCTAGCACGGGATGAAAAGCAAAACCGCGTCGGCAGCCTCGAACCCGATATCAAAAACGACCCTGGCACCTTGCGCGATATTCAGATGATTAACTGGATTTACCGTTACTGCTTACATCCGAAAGAACATTTGTGGAATTTACAAGGCTTACTCACCGCGCGTGAAAACCGCGCCCTAGCCCACTCTGCCAAGATTTTGCGGCAAATTCGTTTTATTTTGCACCTCCTCCCACAAGCGCAAAAAGACCGTTTAACTTTCGAGGCACAGAAAAAAATCGCCGAATTTCTCGGCTTTCGCGACGGTAAAAATAATCTTGCGGTAGAGCGGTTTATGCGACGGTTTTATCTCTCAACTTTGCGGGCACGACGCTTAAATCGGCTGGCAATCAAATTGATTGAAGCGCGCATTTGCGAAGAGCAAGTAGTCGAAATGCTCGACCAAAATTTCATTATTTCTAACCAGCGGCTTGCCATCAAAAAGCCCGCAATACTTTTCAAACAGCCCGAACTCATCTGGAAAATCTTTCTGCATTTGCTCAACCGTCCAGATATCGACAGCGTTTCCGCTCAACTTGCTCGGCAACTGCGTGCCCTACCCGAGCATTTTTTTCAGCAAAAATCTAGTCATAAAGCCGAAATTGACCGTCTTTTCCTGCAAATTTTTAATCATCCAGGCGACATCGCACGGCAACTGCGCAGAATGCACCGTTACGGGCTTTTAGGTCGCTATATTCCTGCTTTTCGCGGCATCATCGGCAGAATGCAATATGACCTGTTTCATGAATACACCGTCGATCAACACAGTCTGCGGCTGGCATTTTTTTTCGATTATTTCAAACGTCCTTGCCCTGAATATCCGCAAGCCGAAGAAATTATGACCCGCCTTGCCAATCCTGCTCTGCTCTACATTGCGGGGATTTTTCATGATATCGGCAAAGGGCGCGGCACGGATCACAGCATCGCAGGCGCAAAAATTGTCCGTGAATTTGCCCGTCAAAATCTCGCGCTCAAACCCAAAGAACAAAATTTGCTGGAATTTTTAGTCCGCGAACATCTTTTGCTTTCCGATACGGCACAAAAACAGGACATCAGCAATTTGCAAGTTATCGGAGATTTTGTCCGTAAAATTCCTGATAGGGAATATTTAGACTATCTTTATCTTCTAACTCTTGCCGACATTTCCGCGACGAATTCAAAATTATGGAATTCTTGGCGTGCGCAATTGCTCAATAATCTTTACCGTCAAGCAAGTGATTTATTAAAACCGCCTGGTCATTCTTTAAGAAATATTTCTACTCTTAAACAACAAGCCTTACTACAAATTCCACAAGATTTATATTTAGAGGTAGAAAAACTCTGGCAGCAATTGCCAAATAATTTTTTTAGCGATGAAAAGCAAGAAAACATCATCAAAAAAACTTTATTTTTACTTGACAAAAGCTATCAAGTCTGCAAATTAACTTTGCTTGAAAGCAAGCCAGCCAAGATTTTTGCTTTTTCGGATAAATATTCATCAACCGCTTTTTTTTCGCAAATTACTCATTATTTAGAAAAAAATAACTTAAATATTACCGAGGCAAGAATTCATCAAATTAGGGATAAGAGTGCAATCAGAACCATTCAAGAGTATTCTCTTTTATTAGAAAATCCACCCGAACAAGCTTTACTTGCAGAAATTGAATTAAAAATCAAACAGGAGAATAATGAACTTATTTTTCCAAAAATAATTGACAATAAAACCAAACACTTCAATCGCGATTGCAAGGTAAATATCAGCAATAATTACGGAGAAAACAATTCCTTACTAGGAGTATTTTGTCCCGATAAAAAAGGATTACTTTCGCTTATCAGTAGAGTTTTTTTGCAGGAAGAGCTGGAATTAAAAACCGCAAAGATAGCAACTTATGGAGAAAAGGTGGAAGATTATTTCTATGTCCGTAAAAATAATCTTCCACTCGATAAAAAAGAGGCAGAAAAAATATCAGAAAAATTGCAAAATATTTTGACCGCTTATATTCAAAATTATGACTAATGGGCACATCCAAATTTAGGTTTAGTTCCATTTTTATCCTCGTCATCCTGAGCATAGCGAAGGATCTGACAATAGAGATTTTTCGCCTACGGCTCAAAATGACGAATTTTTATACACACCATAATGCTTAAATTTGTAATACAGATTTAATTTCTAACTCGCTTAATTTTTCCCTACCTGATAAACCATTTAATTCCATTAGAAAAATCGCCAAATTAGCTTTAATTTGATACTTTTTCACCAAGTCCAAACAGGCTGAAATAGTCCCTCCAGTTGCTAATACATCATCAACAAAAACTACCTCTTTTTGGCTTTTTTGAATACTCTCCAAATCTTCTTGATGCACTTCTAATATATTCTTGCCGTATTCCAAACCGTAGCTGATTTCAATGGTTCTGCGCGGCAGCTTCCCCTTTTTACGGAATAACAGGAGCGGACAATTTGCTTTTGCGGCAATTGCAGATGCAAAAATAAAACCACGAGCTTCAACTCCTGCAATAACCGTATTTTTAATATCAACACTTTCCGCTAAAAGCTTATACATTGCATCAATTGCGCTTGAAAAATAATCTGCATCTAATAATAAGGGACTGATATCCCGAAACATTATTCCTTCTTGCGGATAATTTGGCACGGTTATGATTTTGTCCAGTAAATTTTTCATAAAAGTTTCCTAAATATAAATAAAGATAGATAATTTAAGTCTTTATCAACTCTCTTCCGTCTAATTTATGCAGAAAAGAAAAGATAAAAGAGCTAAAAATTTCCATAATTCCTAAAACTAAAAATGAATAATGAAAACAATTGATTACGGGTAAATTTTCAAATGAACGGAAAAAATTCAAAAAAATCGCCGCAATTGCCACACTAAAAGTAACCGCCAATTGCTGATTTACCACGACTAAATTCGTCCCCGATGCAGTTTGATGCGGACGCAGGCGCGATAAAGTTATGGTATTCATAGCTAAAAACTGCATAGAGTGCAAAATTCCTAAAATAAACACCAATAAAAATATTAAAACAGTTGAAAAATTTAATGGCAATAGTCCTAAAAATATGATAAACAATCCTATCAATCTAGTATTCCAAATCAACACACTACGATAACCAACTTTTTGCAAAATTTTCTGCGCAAACGCCTTGGCAAATAGGTTGCCCAGTGCTAAAAATAACAGCACATTTCCCGACTGCGAGGGCGAGAAATCACCGACCAGCTGCAACATCAAGGGCAATAAAAACGGCACAGCGGACATCGAAATTCTGGCAAATAAATTCCCGATTAAACCAATACGGTAAGAGCGAATTTTGAGCAAATTTATCGGAAATAAAGCTTGGGGATAAAAATAAGAATGCCGCCAATAAAGCATAAAAAACGATATTCCAGCCATAAAAATAATTGCCGCATAAATTATTCTTTCTGGTCGCACGGCAATTTCGGCAGAAAGGGTTAAAAATAAAACCGAAAGAGAGAAAAATAAAAAACCGAGTTTATCCAAAGAGGGCAATTTTTCCGCACGAAAATTCGGCATCATTTTGCAAGCCGCAATTATTCCAACTATTCCAAATGGTAAATTAACTAAAAATATCCACTGCCAAGAAGCATATTCACATAAATATCCACCGATAACAGGCCCTAAAATTGGACCTAACAGTGCAGGAATAACAACCAAATTCAGCTTATCTAATAATTCCTGTTTGCTATATGCTCGAAGTAAAACTAATCTTTGGATTGGCAAAAGCATCGCGCCACCCAATCCCTGAATTATTCGCGAGCAGATAAGCAAGCTCAAACTGCTTGATAGAGCGCAAAAAATAGAACCGAGAGTGAAGAAAAATAAGGAGAAGATAAATAATTTTCGCGTGCCAAATCTATCTGATAAATATCCCGACAAAGGCATAATTAAAGCCATTGTTAGTGAGTAAGAAATTATCACCATTTGCATTCGAAGTGGTGAAACAGATAAATCTTTGGCAATTGATGGTAATGCCGTATTCAAAATAGTAGCATCAAGCATCTGCATAAAGCCAGAAAATGCTAACAATAAAGGCAGAAATGGCGAAATTTTTATCTTATTTTCCATCAAAACACCGCAAAAAATTAGAGCGTAGAGTAGTGTTGTTACTCACCAACAGTTCACGGCAAAAGCGCAAGTTGCATCAATCCCATATTTTCAGGAAGACCAAAGATCAAATTTAAGTTTTGAATTGCCTGACCTGCCGCGCCTTTGACCAAATTATCCTCAACTGCACTCACAATTAAAGTTCTTTTATCAGGACTGCGATGCAAGGAAATATGCACAAAATTGCTACCGCGCACCGAACGAGTTTCCGCCGTCTTCCCAAGCGGCAAAACAATCACAAATTCTTCGTTTCTATATCTATCTTCATAAAGAGAAAAAATTTCGGCATCAGAAATTTCTTTATTTTTCAACACCATATAAAGCGTTGCTTCAATTCCACGAATAATCGGCAAAAGATGCGGCACGAAATTAAGAGTAATTTTTTCTCGCGCAAAATTTGACAATTCCTGCTCAATTTCCACCTGATGCCGATGTCCCGATGCCGCATAAGCCTTAAAACTCTCCCCCGTCTCGGCAAATAAATTCGCAACTTTCGCACCGCGCCCCGCGCCTGAAATTCCCGATTTCACATCGGCAATCAGGGGAAAAGTTTCCACAATTGCATTTTGCAAAGCAGGCAACATTCCAAGCTGCACCGCAGTCGGATAGCAACCAGGATTGGCAATCAAGCGTGCTTTTTTTATTTCCTCACGGTGCGTTTCAGGCAAACCATAAACCGCCTCGGCTAAAAGTTCTGGCGCGCTATGTTCAATCCCATACCAATTTTGAAAGTCTTGGAGATTTTTAATCCGAAAATCTGCCGACAAATCAATGATTTTTACTCCCTTATCCAGCAAGTCTTTTGCTTTTTGCATACAGACACCGTGCGGAGTGGCAAAAAATACCGCATCGCATTTTTCTAATTCGCCGCTTTCAAGTTCCGAAAAGCGCAAATCCGTTTGACCGCGCAAATTGGGAAATAGTTCAGCGATTTCTTTACCGACTTCGCTACGCGCAGTTACGCACCTAATTTCTACTTCTGGATGGCGCAAAAGCAGGCGAACAAGTTCCGCGCCCGTATATCCCGTTGCCCCAACAATTCCGACTTTTATCATTTTTCAATCTCCAAAACAAAAGCCTGCCGCAGACGACAGGCTTTTTTCATAAAAAATAAATTTATTGAGCTTGCATTTCTTCCTGCACCGCAAGAGCTAATTTCGCCGCTTGCTCCTGCAAAATCTCGAAAGCAACGGCTTGGCTTGCGTGTTTGGCTAGTTCCTTGTTTTTATATGCAGGAATCAAATGCTGGTGATAGTAAAAAACGCTCTGCCCTGCGGCTTCACCGTTAAATTGCGCAACGCGAATACCGTCGGGATTAAACACTTTCCGTTGTGCGCGCGCCAAAATTTTGCTGAATTTAGCAATCGCGGCGAGGCTTTCCGCTGGCATATCAAAAATATCGGCAGAGCCGTTTTTGGCGATGATTAAGGCGTGCCCTAGCGATTGCGGAAACGCGTCCATAAAAGCAAAAACTTGCTCATCTTCATAAATTTTTGCCGCTGGAATTGAGCCAGAGAGAATTTTGTGAAATATGGTCATATAAGTTTTCCTTGTTACTTAAATTGTGTTGTCTGCTTCGGAAAAAGTAGGCTTTGGTGTGTCTGAAAATTCGTCATTTTGAGCGTAGGCGAAAAATCTCTATCGGCAGATCCTTCGCTACGCTCAGGATGACGACGGTGAAAAAATAGAACTACCCTAAATTTAGATGCGCCCGCTTATCAATACCGCAGGCGCATTTTGGAAAATTTCTCTGAAATTTCGGCAAATTCCCGTTCGTTCAAGCGATATTTACCGTCCAAACGGATTGTGCCGACAAGCGCGTTTTCCGTCTCAACTTGAAAATCCATCACAACTTCTGCTGCTGCCAACTCCGCTGGATTTTTGCTTTCTTCGCGAATGCGGAATTTTTTCAAAAGTTCTAAATCTTCCAATTTGACATCTGCTGCTGCAATTTCGATTGAAATTCCGCGCAATCTGGATAAGCGTTCGTCTTCAAATAAGCTGATTTTCTGCACATCTAACGACCATTCCAGACGATAAAAATCGTATCTAGCATTGCATTCCAAAAGCACGATATTGTCGGTGGCAAGATTGTGTTCCCATTTATCGAATGCAAATCCTGACAGGCGAAGTTCGAGCTTGGCACTTCTATCTTCCAGCGTAAAAAATCCGACTTTTGCGTCTTCGCCTTTTTTGTTTTTGAACACTTTTTTGCGGCATTCAGAAATCAAACCGCCGCAAAGCACGGGGATTTTTTTCCCTCGTTCTTCTGGCGGTTTTAAGCCCGATAGCCATTCAGCAATATCCGCGAGATTTCTTTTGCATATTTTTTTCAAATCAACGGCAACTTCATTTATCGGATGGTCGGTTAGGAACATTCCGAGAGCTTTTTTCTCTTCGTTTAATTTTTCCTTGCGCGTCCAAGCTCGGGATAAATCAAGTTGAATGATTTCTTCGGCGGATTCGGTTTCATTCAAAATTCCGCCGAAAAGGTCGCTTTGCGCGGATTTTTTCTGTTCATGATGCGCGGCAGCAATTTTTACCGTCTGCGGTAGAGCGTGCATCAAGGCACCGCGGTTTGGTTCAATTGAATCAAAAGCGCCCGCACAGATGAGCATTTCCAGAATATTTTTATTTATCTCTTTGATATTTACACGGCGACATAAATCTAGAAGCGATTTGTATTGCCCGTTTTTTTCCCGTTCGGTCAGCAAAAGTTTTACTGGACCTTCACCGACACCTTTTATCGCGCCCAATCCGTAAAGCACGGTTTTCGCATCAGCTGCACTAAAACGGTATTCGGAACGGTTAATGTCAGGCGGAATGACATTTAATCCAATCTCAAAACATTCAGCCACCATCGGCACGGTTTTTTCAGTTTTATCCATATCCGAAGTCAAAACCGCAGCCATAAACTCGGCTGGATAGTGGCATTTGAGCCAAGCGGTTTGATAGGAAAGCAAGGCATAAGCGGCAGAGTGCGACTTATTGAAACCGTATTCGGCAAACTTCGCCATCAAATCGAAAATATCGTTGGCAAGCTTGGCATCCACGCCGTTTTCTACCGCACCTTTTACAAAAATCGATTTCTGCTCTGCCATTACTTCGGGCTTTTTCTTACCCATCGCACGGCGCAGCAAATCCGCACCGCCGAGCGAATAGTTCGCCAAAACTTGCGCAATCTGCATAACTTGTTCCTGATACACAATTACGCCGTAAGTGTTAGAAAGCACGGGTTCGAGCGCAGGATGCGGATAAGAAACTTCCGCCTTACCGTGTTTGCGATTGATGAAATCATCAACCATTCCAGAACCCAATGGTCCAGGACGGAAAAGTGCTACCAGCGCGATGATGTCTTCGAAAGTATCAGGTTGGAGCTTTTTAATCAGATTTTTCATTCCCGAACTTTCTAGCTGAAATACCGCCGAAGTATGCGCGGATTGCAGTAATGCGAAAGTTTCAGCGTCGCCCGCTGGAATATCCGCTGCCGTAATTTCAGGCAAATTTTCCGCCTTGCGTCTCTGGTTAATCATCTGCAAAGCCCAGTCGATAACGGTGAGAGTGCGCAATCCCAAAAAGTCGAATTTCACCAAACCGACGGCTTCAATGTCATCTTTATCAAATTGCGTAACCAACGGCGCGCCCGCATCTTCACAGTAAATCGCAGAAAAATCCGTCAATTTTGTCGGTGCAATAACCACCCCGCCCGCGTGCTTACCTACCGAACGAGTTAAACCTTCTAGCGGCAAAGCACTATCAACCAAACGCCGAACTTCTGCATTTTTTTCGTATTCATTTACCAATTCTGGCGAGGCAAATTCGGGATTTTCACGAGCTCTATCCGTGCGATTTAGCGCATCTTCCAAAGTTACACCGAGAGTTTTTGGAATTAACTTGGAAATACGGTCGCATTCAGGAAATGGAATACCGAGAACTCGTCCAACATCACGGATAACCGCTTTCGCTCCCATCGTGCCGTGAGTTGCAATCTGCGAAACCTTCTCTAAACCATATTTTTGCGCTACATAACGGATAACCAAATCCCGTTTATCCATACAAAAATCCACATCAAAGTCAGGCATCGAAACCCGCTCGGGATTGAGAAAGCGCTCGAAAAGCAAGTCGTAGGGAAGCGGGTCAAGGTCGGTTATTTTTATGCAATAAGCAACCAATGACCCCGCACCAGAACCGCGTCCAGGTCCGACTGGTACAGCATTATCCTTCGCCCAACGGATGAAATCAGCCACAATCAAAAAGTAACCTGGAAATTTCATCTGAATAATCACATCCAGCTCTCGTTCTAGCCTTGCCGAATATTCAGGATATTTCTGCTTACGCAAATTTTCATCTGGGTAAAGAAATTCCAAACGCTCCCGCAAACCGTCTCGGGCAAGCTCGCGCAAATAATCATCAATCGAAATACCGTCTGGCAGCGGAAATTCAGGCAGAAAATTTTTCCCCAAAGTCAGCTCAACATTGCACATCTTGGCTATCGCTTCGGAATTGTTAAGCAGTTCAGGAGCATCTAAAAATATCGCTTGCATCTCGTCTGGCGCGCGCAAACGGTGATTTTGACTGTAATTGTGCGGACGGTCTTCGTCTTCCAAAATCCAAGAATTGGAAATCGAGCAGCGGATTTCATGCAGACGGTAATCCTCTTCGCGCAGAAAACAAGCGGGATTGGCAGCGGTTGCTAAAAATCCATCTTGGGCAAGCTCTTGGGCAAATTTTTCATATTCAATTTCCGCATCCGTCCCCGTTAAACGGTTAATTTGCAGATAAAAATCACCGCCGAAAACCTCGCGGTAAAACTCTGCCGTCTGACGCGCCGCATCTTTTTCACCACGGGCAAGATAAGCCGCAATTTCGCCTTCCAAACCTGCCGATAAAGCCACAATTCCCGCACATTGCTCGGCATTAAAACGCGATTTTTCCACCGCAATTTCCTCGGCGCGACGGTCTTTTTCATAGGCATAGGAAATAAGTTCATTGATGTGCTTTAAGCCCGTGTTGTTTTTGGCAAGCAAAATAATTTGCTGGCAGCCAATTTCGCTTCTAACGGTTAAATCGACTCCCAAAATCGGTTTAATTCCTGCTTTTCTGGCAGCTTTATAGAACTTTAATAATCCGTAGGAGTTATTTCTATCGGTTAAGGCAATGCTTTCTAAATTGGCAGATTTGGCGTAATCAACTATGTCATCAATAAGCAAAATGCTATCAATCAGTGAATATTCACTATGCACTTGTAATGGAATAAAAGACATCTTTAAACTTTCCGTGTAAGGATTAAATAAATTGACATATCGAGGAAATTATTTTTTTTGGGCGTATCTACGAAATTCGTCATTTTGAGCCGCAGGCGAAAAATCTCTATCGGTAGATCCTTCACTACGTTCAGGATGACGAGGGTAAAAAATATAACTATCCTAAATTTAGACACCCTTTCGTTTGTTTATGAAAAATTTTATTGATATTTGCTGAATATCTTTTGTATTAAAATTGTGCTACCGCTAGCTAGAAAAATAAAAGAAAATAACAGAAAATAAAAGAATAATTATTGAAATAAGAATTTCGCTCGCGGTCAAATTTAAAAAAATCAACACATATTTGTTATTTAAGAACTATCCGTTCTTTATTTTTTAACACTCTCAACAGGGAAAAATATAATGGAAAACAACTTCGAAAATAACCTAAATAGCATTGAAAATAAACTTGAAGAAAACAACTTAAACGCACAAATAAACGAAAATTCGCAAGAAAATCAAATAAATAATGCAGAAAATAATGCAAGCGAAGACTTAAAAACATTTCAATCATTTAATGAATTAAATCTCGAAGAAAGTATTAAATACGGAATTGAGGCTGCTGGCTTTACAAAACCGACCCCTATTCAAGAAAAAACTCTACCCTTAACTCTCGCTGGATACGATGTTATGGGAATTGCACAAACAGGAACAGGTAAAACAGCCGCTTTTTTAATATCTCTTTTGCAATATTTAATGGTCAATCCCGTTCATCCCAAAGCAAAAGGGCCATGGGCAATTGTTCTAGCTCCCACCCGCGAACTCGCCATTCAAATCAAAAAAGACTTAAATCAACTCGGAAAATGGACAGGTTTAACATCACTTGCGGTTTATGGTGGAACTTCAATTGAACAACAAAAACAACTATTTTCTTCCGCCAATATCGACATAATTATTGGCACTCCTGGACGAATTATCGACCTTTATAAACAGAAAGTTTTCCACTTAAAAAATATCGAAGTAGTTGTATTAGATGAAGCTGACCGTATGTTCGATTTAGGCTTTATCGACGATGTCCGTTATTTGCTCAAACAAATGCCAGCAGCGGATGAACGCTTAAATTTACTCTTTTCCGCAACTATGCCGCAAAGAGTTAAAGAACTCGCTTATGAACACTTCAACGCACCAAAAACCGTCGGAGTTGAAGCTAGCACTCCTACCGCTCAAAATATTACCGAAGAGCTATATCACACTGCCAAACATGAAAAAACCCCCCTTCTCCTCGGACTTTTGCAGCAGGAAAACATTAGCCGTGCGATAGTTTTCTTAAATACGAAAAAAGATTTGGAGCGGCTATCCGCGGTGCTTAACGCTAACGGCTGCAAAAATTCCGCAATTTACGGTGATATCGCGCAAAGAAAACGCGAACAAGTGCTGAAAAACTTCCAAGACGGCAAGGTAAAAATTCTCCTAGCTACTGATGTTGCCGCACGAGGCATTCATATTCCTGATGTCAGCCATGTTTTCAATTACGACTTACCGCAAACCGCCGAAGATTATGTTCATCGCATCGGTCGCACCGCAAGAGCTGGCGCAAGCGGCAAGGCAATTAGTTTTGCCGATGAGGAATATGTCTATTCTCTGCCTGAAATCGAACATTACATCGCCCGCAAAATCCCCGTGGTTAGCATTAAAGAAGAACTTCTCGCCGATTTATTACCGCTATCCGATGCGGAATTAAAGGAATTTGATGGCTCAAAAAATAACCGTCAAAAACCGCAAACAGAAACCAATTGGAATACCGAAGCAAATAATTACAACAATGCAGTTTTTGCAACTGATGCAGAAAAAACACGGAAAAATAATTCCAACCAAAACAAAGCTCCCCGTGCTAAAAAACCGCACTCTTACCGCGCAAATGAGAATATCAATTTAGACAATATGCCGCCATTTGCCAGCTATGAAAATAACTTCCAAGGAGTGAATATTCCTTATGAAAATCATCAGGATTTTGCCAATTCCAACTACAACCCGCAGGAATTTGACGGAGTATTTACTGACAATTATCCCAGCCAAGATTTTTACAATCACAGCTATGAGCTAAACGCAATAGAAAACAATGCCGCTAGTTTCAATAACAGCGATTATCAAAATTTCGAGCAGCAAAATTTTGCTCTGCACGACAATTTTGCATCTGAAATGACAGCTGCCGCAATGCAGGAAATGAGCTTTACCAACAACGATTTTGCCAATCAAAACAGCGAAACGGCGCAATACGGAAGAAGTTCATTCGGTAGAAATAATTTTTCTAATCAAAATTACACTCTTCGACCAAAAAATACTAACCGTTTCTACCAAAACCCCAATAATCGTCGCAAGATTACTGGTAATAAATTCCGCCGTATTATCCGTAAAAATAATAATTCTGGCGGCTTATAATATAAATATTAGTGAATAAATAGCGGCAGAAAAAGCCGCTATTTTTTATTCATAAAAAATCTACTGTTTTTTCAAGGATTTAATAATGAAAAAAAGAGTTCTGACAGGAATAAACACTACGGGAATTCCGCATCTTGGCAATTATGCAGGAGCAATTAAACCAGCCATCGAAGCAACCAAAACCAATGAAGGAGAAAATTTTCTTTTTCTTGCCAATTTGCATGCCCTAATCAAATGCTCCGATCCGACAGAAATTCGCCGTTCATCACTCGCCGTTGCCGCAACTTGGCTCGCCTGCGGCTTGGATACCGAAAACACCGTCTTCTACCGTCAATCCGATATTCCAGAAATCCCTATCTTGAACTGGATTTTCAATTGCGTTTGTGCCAAAGGTTTGATGAACCGTGCGCACGCTTATAAAGCTGCCGTCGATGTGAATGTCGGTGAGGAAAATAATGACCCTGATTACGGTGTTTCGATGGGATTATTCTGCTATCCCGTGCTGATGGCTGCCGATATTTTGATGTTCAACGCCAGCGAAGTCCCAGTCGGACGCGATCAAATTCAGCATTTAGAAATGGCTCGCGATATTGCCGCCAGATTTAATCACCGTTACCGTGAATTATTCGTAATGCCAGAAGCAAAAATCGAAGAAAAAGTCGCAACTCTCGTCGGCACGGATGGTCGCAAAATGAGTAAAAGTTACGGCAACACAATCCCACTCTTCGCGCCAGAAAAACAACTCCGAAAAGCAATTATGCGCATCGTTACTAATTCACAAGCCCCAGAAGAGCCGAAAAATCCCGATGATTCCTCAATTTTTGCTATCTATCAAGCATTCGCCACAGAAGAAGAAACCGCAGAAATGCGCAATAGATACGAACAAGGCATCGCTTGGGGCGAGGCAAAACAAGCATTATTCGAACGGATAAATGAAGAAATTGCCGAACCGCGGGAAAAATATGCTGAACTCATCGAAAAACCCGCTCAAATCGAAGAAATCCTGCAAGCAGGAGCTGAAAAAGCGCGCACATTCAGCCGAACGTTTTTGACAGAAATACTCGATGCTGTGGGTATTTCTTCTTTGGCGGATATTGCTGTGTAAATATTTAAGTTCAATGAAGAAAAAAATAAAAAAGCCGCAAGTTAATGCGGCTTTTTCTGTCAATTATTCGAGGTAAAAAAAAATTCGGCTACAAGAGCCGAATGCGATTTTTAGGAGTGGTGCCCGAGGCCGGACTCGAACCGGCACGGTATCGCTACCGAGGGATTTTAAGTCCCTTGCGTCTACCAATTTCGCCACTCGGGCAATTAAGAGCGCGGCAGTATAACGATTTTTTGCCTCTTTGCAAGAGTTTTATTTTCCCAAGCCCTTTAATAATTCTGCCAATCTTTCACGGACATCAGGAAGCTCATCTTCCCAATCCAAAGCAGGAGATTTTCTCCATACCGCATCCACACTCGGATACCACAAATTATGCTCTGACGGCAAGCCCCAACGCCAGTCAATCATTGAAGATAACATTACCAACGACGGCACATTCATCGCCCCAGCCAAATGAATAACCGAAGTATCAACCGCAACTACCGCATCCATATTGGCAAAAATCGCAGCCGTATCCTCAAAATTACGGATTTCTGGTGCTAAATCAATAATTCCAGTTTGCGAAAAAGAATTTATTTCCTGGGTATTTCTATCTTTTTGCACCGAATAAAACTCGCAATCTTCCAGTTCAGTCAAGATAGAAAATAGATATGGATTGTGAATGCTGCGATCTGCATCATTATCTGCATCGTTTTCATACTTCGGGTCGCCGCGCCAAGCAAGCGCAATCTTGTATTTTTTATCGGTTTTAATTTTTTCCGCAAATTCAGCAATCAAATCGGCACGCGCGCTGATGTAAGGATATTTTTTACTCACCTTGCTGAAATCTTCCTTAAACACAAGCGGCAAGGCGTGCGGAAAATCCCAGTAATCAAAATCATCGGCGGTAATTTTTTCTGCCGCAGTGCGCGCATCCAATACTTCATCAATATCGGGGCAAGTTTTCATCAAATCGACAATTGCTGGTTGAAATACCCACAGCAGCTTGCCGTTTGCACCTACTAATTGCTTCAAACGGTGCGCACAAGCGGCAAACATCATTTCATCACCAAGACCAAATTCCGACCAAACCAAAAACCGCTTGCCAGCTAAATCTTCGCCCTTGTATCTTTTGTGATGAAGTTCATCTTTCGGTGGAGGACAGGCGTGAGAGCGACGCGAATACGGTTGATATTTATCCGCGAATTTCTCCCGTAATTCAAAACCTTTGCGGTAATTGTTGTTATGCAGCGCAAACCACCATTGATACATTTCAAACGCTCGATAGGGAAAATTTTCTGCAAGCGCATCAATTAAATTTTCCGCCTGCTCTTTCCAAGCTTGCCGTTGATAAAACATCCCCGTTTGCTGAATGAGAGTTAAATTTACTGGGTCAGCTAAAACGCCAAGCGTGAATTGATGATTTGCCTCTTTAATTTTTCCTTCATATTCCAAAGTCAAAGCTCTACCAATGAAGTCATCGGTAGAAGTAGCGATTGCTTTTTTCTTCCACACAACCGAATTTGCAAAACTCTGCCCAGCAGGTGTTAGCAAAAAAGAAAATTTTTCCGCTGCCGATTTGAGAATTGTTTGATTTTCTTCCGTTTCCTCAAAAATTAGCAATCCGCCCTGCTTCAAAACCCGCAGCCAATGCGCAAAAGAAAGCGGTTTTGCTTGTTCAACCACCTCGCCAGAGACCGCTAATAAGTCATAACTTTGCGTTTCCAAACCAGATAAAAACTGCAATTCCTCTTCTTTATTTGCTTTAACGCTTAAAAAAGACCAATCCTCGGGAAATGTTTCGTCTAACCAATCCCAATTTTTGCCGATAAAAACCGCTTGCATCTTGTGTCTCCCTAATTATTTTTTCTTGTTTAACAAATCCTTACCGTTTATTTTTAACTGCTTATCAAGTTCAACTTTGAATTCATAATTACCGTCTTTTTCAACTATAAATTCCTGAGCTTCTGCTTGTAATTTTTCTACTAAATTCAAGGCTTCTATAAGTGTTTTGGCGATTTGGACATCAGCGGAAAATTCAAATTTATCCGATAAAACCGCAAGCACTTCTTGCGCTTTTTTACCCGCTAAAATTTTTCTTTCTTTTTCGTTGAATATTTTCGCATCTTTTTTAACCGATAAATTAGCTTTTAATATAAACTCTCCTTTATCGGTTTTAATATTGCTTTTTAACTCAAATTTGCCCTTACTTTTAGCAAAAGATTTGATTATTTCCTCAAATAATGCTATTTCTGACTGCACTTTATTATTTTTTACATCATCAAAAATTTGCAATAAATCCTTGCTTAAACCTTGTGCTAAAACTTCCGTTTCCAGCTCATTTATTTCTACTTTATCAACAGCAAGAAAGTCTTTTAAGAGATGAGATTTTGGGCTTATTTTATAAACTTGTCGGATATTTAAGAAATCATCAGTTTTACTCTTTTCACCGCTAAATTGCAGACCATGTAAAGCAATAGTCTTACGCCAATCGCTACGATTTAACTTAAAGTCTTTAACTTCAATATTTCTTTTACCCAAATAACTTGCGCTTTCTTTGTCATAGGCATCAAATTTAGAATTTTCCTTAACTTCTCCGACATTCAACAGCAGTTTTACGCGCGGACTTGATGCTTCTAGCTTAAACGGCAGGACTGTTGCGCTAAATTCACCATTTTCTTTTCTTTGCGCTTTTGCATCTATTGCGGACAAAATAAACTTGTATTCAGGGTTTTTCGGGAGAAAAATTATTTCCCCAGATTTATATTCCAAATCAAACGGAAAGAGTGCATTTTTTACACCGTTGAACTTAAATTTTGCATCTATTCCGCCAATCTTTAAGGCATTATCACCTTTGAGATTTTTCTCTATTTCATCTATTTTTAGCGTTTTTTCAATTCCACCATCGGCAAAAATTGTCCATTCATTTCGAACATTATTTTGCAAAAAATCATTGATACCAGAGACAAGCAATTTAACTAATTCCTCTGAATTTTTATCTGGTTTTTTATAAGTAATTTCTGGCTTTAATGATAACTTACTTTTTATTATTGCAACTTTACCACTATGCGCTAATTCATCGCTGTAATCAATATCATCAGCAAATGCAAGCACAATATCTTGCAAATTTATATTTACTTTTTCTGACGGCTGCAATTTAAGATGGAATTCCCCAATACCTTGTGCTTTTTGCTCTTCTGCTTGATAATTTTTTATAGCATAAAAAGCCGCTTCAATTGCATTTTTATTTTCTACTGTTGCTAGTATTTCATTCATATCCGTGAAATACTCTTTATATTGTTTTTCGGCTTGATTTTTTTGCTGAACTCCAATTACGGTTTTGGAATCTTCGGCATAAAGATTAAAGCTAAAAAATATCGCGCTTGCAAGTAATAATTTTTTCATATCTTCACTTTAATTTCGCTCATAAAAAAAGGCTGGATAGTTTCCCATCCAGCCACTTTATAGATAATCACAACGGAATAGCTTTACCATTAACTTTCAAGCCGTCGCTCGTAAGTTCCGCTTGAAATACATAATTACCGTTTTCTTCTTTAACAAAATCTTTGGCGGTAATCAACAGCATCGCTTCCACGCCTGATTTTGCCAAAATATCTTTTGCTACCGAAATATCTACATTAACTAATACTCTGTCGGTGATAATTTTCATCGCTGCTTTTTCGTCTTTGGAATCCAAAACTGCGATATCTTCTTCCGTTAAAGATTTAGCATCTTTTTTCACTTTGATAACGAGATTAGCATGCGCTTTTCCAGCTTCGGTTTCAGCTTTCAATGCCATTTTCATTTCACCGTTATTGGCAGCCAAATCAGGAATTAACTTTTCCAAGAAGAGCTTGCCTAATTTCTCTACCTCATCATCGCTCTTATGCGCATAGATAGAACCCATCAATTCTTGGAATTCTTTAATGGTCGCAACCGACATTCCCGCAAAATTAAATTCAAATTCTGTGGATTTAACCGCTAATCCGTCCATTCCAGCCAACATTTTGACTAAATCAGTTTTCGGACTAATCTTGAAACTAAATCCAGAAGAATATGCCGAACCTTTTTTCGTGGTCGCGCTATTGCCTGAAATTTCTGCAATTTCAACGGTAACTTTTTTATCACCAACCGTTACATCTGGTATCGAAAAGCTGGTTGTTTCCGCAATGAGTGTCTCAATTTCAGCATCGTATTTATCCTGCTCTTTGAAGGTGATGCCTTTGGCAAAATTCACGGTAAATTGATCTTTACTTTCCAATTTGAACGGTGAAATTTTGAACTCACCTGCACCTTTTTCATCGCGAAATGCAGTAATGTCAATCGGAGTGAGAGTTAGTGAATCTTCTGTATCAAAAAATTTAAGCTCTCCTGACTTAATTTCTGCTGTGAAAGGAAAAACTGGCTTATCTAAATCGCTGACAATTGTTTTTGCGGTCAAACCGTCATATTTGAAAATTGTGCCGTTTTCTTCTTTATTTACGGGTTTAATTGCAATATTTGCTTGATAACTTCCATCAGCGAGAATATCCCAAGAAGTGTCTAAATATTCCGCGGTAGCATTATTTAGCTCTTCTGGTAAAGGTTTCTTTTCACCTGAAACTTGCACGCTATATTTAGATTTAACAACCGCAATTTTCTTATCCGCTGCCAGAGCATCATCGTGATTGATTTCCTCGCTCAAATTTAAGCCTAAATCAAGACTTTCTTCACCCTTTACGGTTATTTTTGCACTAGTCTTCGCGGTAGAATTTTGCTCTCCTTTGACATATTCATCGACATTAAATTTAATGTCTATCGGCTGATGCTTAAACAACATCGCCAACATTTGATTGGAATTTTCATAATATTGGCGATAACGCTTTTCCGCGACTTCTGCTTGCTCTGCACCAGTGTAAGTTTTACCAGCTGCTTTTTTTACTACCGCAGGTTTAGCACTTACCGCTTGATTAACTGGTTTTTTATCATCCTCACCGCAAGAAGCAAGTGCTAAAACCAGCGATGCCGCAAGCAATGATTTAGAAAAGGTTTTTCCGAGTTTTTTGAACTTCATTTATTGTCTCCAAGTGATTTTTATTGGTTGAAAAAATATGAATTTATGGCTTAGCTAAAAATCTTTTATAGGCTGGGTTATTTGTCTCCTCGTGATATGCATATCCGATTCTTTGCAAATGTTGAATTAAATTGTCGTAATTATCGGTTTGAATTCCCGCTACAACTCTTCCATAATCCGCACCGTGATTGCGGTAGTGGAATAAAGAGATATTAAATTCCGTTCCAAGATTATTAAGGAAATTCATTAAAGCCCCTGGTCGTTCAGGAAAACCAAAACCAAATAGATACTCATTTTTAACATCTGCATGTCCGCCGACCATATAGCGTAAATGTTCTTTGGCAAGTTCGTTGTCGGTTAAATTTTCTGCCTGATAGCCTTTACTTTGCAACAAAGCAATCAGCTCTTGCATTTGTTTTTCGCCATTATTTAAGCGAACTCCGACAAAAATTTCTGCCTGATGTTCATTTTGAAAACGGTAATTGAATTCGGTGATGTAATTTTTATCGCCGAGCAATGCGCAGAAATCACGGTAAGCACCTGGTTTTTCGGGAATTGTTACCGCGAATAATCCCTCGCGTTTTTCCCCTATTTCGCTTCTTTCCGCTACATAACGCAGACGGTCGAAATTTACATTCGCACCAGAAACGATATGAATCAAGGTCATATTTTTCTTGGCTTGCGATGCAGCCCATTTTTTCAGTCCTGCCAGCGAAAGTGCTCCGCTCGGCTCGGCTAATGCTCGGTTATCTTCGAATATGTCTTTCATTGCAGCACATATTTCATCGGTATTTACCGTAATGTGCTCATCGCAATAGTGTTGAATTAAATCAAATGTAATTTCACCTGGTTGTTTTACCGCGGTGCCGTCAGCGAACAATCCGACTTGTGAGAGCGTTTCTCTTTCGCCTTGTTGTATTGCATTTGTCATCGAAGCGGCATCTTCGCTTTCTACTCCGATAATTTTGATATTTGGTCTTAAATTTTTAATCAAAACCGCGATACCAGCCAACAATCCACCACCGCCGACGGGCACAAAAACCGCATCTATCGGCAAAGGATGATGGCGCAAAATTTCCAATCCAATTGTCCCTTGCCCTGCAATGACATACGGATCATCAAACGGATGAATGTAAGTTAAACCTCTTTCACCAACCAAGCGAGTTGCATATTCAGAAGCATCGTCATAACAATCACCGAATAAAACAATCTCTACCCACTCTCCACCTAATCTTCTAACCGCTTCGACTTTAATTTCAGGAGTTGTTTTCGGCATCACAATTACAGCTTTTATTTTTAATTTATTAGCCGAAAGTGCCACCCCTTGTGCATGATTTCCCGCTGATGAACAAATTACACCGTGTTTTTTTTCACTCTCTTTTAGCTGAAACATCTTGTTATATGCGCCGCGCAATTTGAATGAAAAAACTGGTTGTAAATCTTCCCTCTTGCATAAAACTTTTTGCCCTATTCGATTTGATAATCGCGGCATATTTTCTAATGGACTTTCAATCGCAATATCATAAACAGGTGCTGTAAGTATCTTTTCAATATATTCAGACATTATTATTTAGCCTCCAAAAATAAAACCGCATAATAAAACACAAGCCTTATAATTTCAACCGTCAAGCAGGCAAATCAAGGAAAGTTATGAATAAAGATGAACTGAAAAAAATAGCAGCAAAAGAAGCAATTTTGCAAATAGAGGACGGTATTACTCTCGGAATTGGTTCTGGTTCGACGGTTTTATGTTTTATTGAAGAGTTAAAAAATAGCGGTAAAAAATTTCAAGATATTGTTTGTGCCTCTCAAATTAGTGCCGATGCATTAAAAAAAGCGGGGTTCCAAGTAAGTGATTTGAATGCGGTTAATCCCCCCGATATTTATGTTGATAGCTGCGACGAAATAAATTCCTTAAAGGAAATGATTAAAGGGGGCGGTGCAGCTTTAACCAGAGAAAAAATTATTGCGGCGGCAAGTAAGAAATTCATTTGCATTATTGATGAAAGCAAAAAAGTGCAAACTCTCGGTAAATTTGCCGTGCCGATTGAAGTTATTCCGATGGCAAGAAGTTATGTTGGACGCAAAATTGTCGAGCTCGGCGGCGAACCTGTTTGGCGACGCGATTGTGTTACAGATAACGGCAATTGGATTATAGATGTGCACAATTGGCAGATTGAAAATGCAGAAAAATTAGAGCGGGAATTAAAAATGATTGTCGGAGTGGTTGAAGTCGGAATTTTTAGTGCCCAAAAAGCCAGTGTCGTAATTACGGCAAAAAATGACGGTAGCATAGAAAAATGGTGAATAATCGGTAAAATTTAGGCCTTTTCTAATAATTGATAAATATTTTCAATTAAAATCAAATTATTCACAATATTTTTATCAAATTTGCATCAAAAATACGGTCAAAATATTAAACACAAGGGATATTTGTAATGACAAAAATTATCGACGGTAAAGCATTTGCAGCCGAAATTCGTGCTGAAATTGCCCGTGAAGTCGAAAAAATTAAGGCTGCAGGAGAACAAATTCCTGGTCTTGCGGTAATTATGGTCGGCGACGATCCAGCTAGCGCAATTTATGTAAAGAGTAAAGAAAAACAAGCACAAGAGGTCGGTTTTTTAAGCACGGTAATACGCTTGCCAGCAGAAACTAGCCAAGCGGAAGTTTTAGATGTAATCGACAAACTTAACCGCAATCCCGATTATCACGGCATTTTGCTGCAACTGCCCGTGCCTGCACATCTCGATAAAGATGCACTAATCGCCGCTATTTCACCTAAAAAAGATGTCGATGGTTTTCACCCTGAAAATGTTGGTAAATTGTGGTATAGCGATCGCGAACATCAAACCGCCATTCCCTGCACACCGCTTGGTTGCTCACTGATTTTGGAGCGTTATGTCGGTAGTGATTTGAACGGTAAAAACGCGGTAATGATTGGTGCTTCCAATGTTGTCGGTAAGCCGATGGCAGCACTTCTACTACGAATGGGCGCG
This sequence comes from Cardiobacteriaceae bacterium, assembly GCA_017484165.1. Classification (GTDB taxonomy): domain Bacteria; phylum Pseudomonadota; class Gammaproteobacteria; order Cardiobacteriales; family Cardiobacteriaceae; genus RGIG9182. The sequence continues at coordinate 33,803 of JAFUTP010000068.1, forward strand.
ACGGTCAGCATTTGTCATTCAACTACGCTTGATGTCGCGGAATATGCTAGAAATGCCGATATTTTGATTGTCGCGACGGGAAATGCGCATTTGGTAAAAGCATCTTGGGTTAAAGAAGGCGCGGTGGTGCTCGATGTTGGCATAAATCGTCTTGCTGACGGTTCGATTGTCGGTGATGTGGATTTTGAGGCGGTTAAAGATAAAACTGCGGCAATTACCCCTGTGCCAGGCGGAATTGGTCCGATGACAATAGCTTGTTTATTAAAAAATACTTTAACTTTAAGAAAAACGAAAGCTTTAAGTTCTAATACAAACACGGAGTAATAAGATGAGTAACGAAATTGGTTTATTTTATGGTTCGACTACTGGAATGACAGAAGATATCGCAACTCGCATCGGACAAATTGCTAGCGAAAAATATTCCGTCGATTTAACCCCGATAAATATTGCAGATTTAGATAACCCTAACGATATCTTTTTATATAACAAACTGATTATCGGAACTCCAACTTGGAATTACGGCGAGCATCAAGACGATTGGGAAATAATCCTGCCAAAATTATCCGAAACCGATTTAACAGGCAAAACTATCGCTTTATTTGGGCTCGGGGATCAAGTCGGCTATCCTGAATATTATGTTGATGCGATGGGAATGATTTGGGAGCAATTCAAAAGTCAGGGCGCGACATTTATCGGTGAATGGTCAGTTGAAGGCTATGAATTTACGCAATCCAAAGCACTTTTAGACGACAAACATTTCATCGGTTTAGTCATCGATGAAGATTGCCAACCAGAATTATCTGATGCAAGAATCGATGAATGGTTAGCAGGCATTTTGCCGAAACTACAAGCTTAATTTTTTCACATTTTTATTCCAATTAACGCATAATTAAAGTTATGCGTTAATTTTATTTCATATGAAACATTGCAAATTTTTCCTAATATTTTTGTCATTTTTTACGGCTATCAATGCTTATTCCTATCGCTTTATTGATAACCTTGAAGCAGTAAAAGAAGCAAATATTCAAGAGCAAAAATACCGTAATTTTTACAACGACTGGAATAAGTTTTTTGCCAATTTATTCCGTGGTAGTAAAAACTGGCTGGTAATTCCGAATATTTATAACGCGGAATATAACTATGCTGGCAAAAACGCCGATGCGGTCAATTTCCTGCATTTACAATTTTCCCAGCATATGAACGAGCTTTCTCTGGCATTTGAGGATAGCTTTATTTATTCAGGAAAGTTAGGAAAAAATCAAAAAAATATTCAAAAAAACGGCATTATCAAAAGCAAACTTCACTTAAAAGATGCCGAATATGAAAAATTTGAGCAAGAAACCGAGTTTTATGTCGATAATTTTGTTGAAAGCAAAATATCGCTGCGCAATTTAGATTACAAGCCAGAAGATGCGGATTATCGCGTTTTTTCCGAAGGTTTGGAAAGCCATATCACTTATCCGTATTTAGAAATTGCCAACGATATTTTTCCGTTTCAGGGAATTTTTCATATCGGTCAGACTTTATTTACCAATAAATATAACTCGGTGAGCATTGCAAGCACGACTATTAAACTACTCAATGATGAAAAAGGAACGACGAATATTTTCATCGAACCGATTAGCATTGTCATACCGCATCGCCTGCATTTATCGGCGGATAATTTTACCTTTTCCCGCAAACTTGAAGGCGGTAAAAAATTCGATATTCAAGCCTTCACTTCTAGCTATATTATTAACAATCTTGATTTATATTCAAAGTTCGATAATAAAACAATATCAACATTTTTTAAGCAAATTGCTCTAACTAAAACTCTTGCGGAAAATAATGGAAATTACAACTTAACTTACGGCGCGAATATTATTCCAACGACCGACTTATTGAGGATGTTTTTTGATATTTCAGATTTAAGAATTACTAATATTCAATATGACTTGAATTTGAAAAATTTAAGCCCTGATTTTTTAACTCGTTATTACGATTTTCACGAAGAATCCCGTTTATTTAACCCCGATGATTTTGAAGATAGCGAAACGGAAGAATTTGCCCTCAAACTCAAAGATTATAAAATTTCGGCTCTGGTCTATGTAAGAGATTTACTTACATATCTATCAGAAAACCCAGCGCATTTTAATTTAATACTTGACATTGCAGGAATTAACAATGCCGTGCAGTTTATGTTTAATATCGAATTAAATAATAATTTAAGCGAAAAAGAATTGCGCTATTTTGTAGATAGAGATACTGAAAAAATGACAGAACTAGCGCAGAAAAAAATTACTCTTACAGGTGATATTTTTATAAGTAAGGAAATATTTCAAAATCACCCATTATTAAAGAAAGAAATATTATTACTTGCAGATAATAAATTAAGCGAAAAAGACGGTAAATATATCATTCATTTTGAACATAAAAAAGCAGTTTTACCGAAAAAGGTAAATAATCTTAAAATACAAGAATATTTGCAATAAGCTAAACGGAATATTTATTAACTATTTTTGGAGATTTCAATGCAAGAGAAAGTTTATCAACAGAAAACTAATAACGAACTTATTTTGGTATTAGTTTTATCGGCTTTAATGGCTTTTGCCTCGCTTTCTACCGACTTTTATCTCCCCGCCCTGCCCTTGATGAGCGAAAGTTTATTCGGCAATGCTGAATTAACCGTCGGGGGATTTTTATTCGGATATGCACTGGGGCAATTATTTTGGGGGGGTATTAGCGATAAATTTGGCAGGAAACCGCCTTTATTTTTTGCCCTCTTCATCTTTATTATTGGCTCTGTTGCATGTGCAGAATCTCAGAGTATTAGTGAAATCGTATCTTGGCGAGTGGTGCAAGCAATAGGTGCAAGTTGCGCTCCCGTAACCGCAAGAGCGATTGTGCGCGACCTGTTCGATAAACAAGCAGCCGCTACGGTATTTTCAACTTTAACAATGATTATGACGATTGTGCCAATTACCGCACCGTTAATCGGCGGTTGGATTTTGCATCTGACGGTATGGAATTCATTGTTTATGTTTCTTGCTTTGATTGGTTTTGTGATGATATTCTCTATTTGTTTTATAACCGAATCCTTACCGCAAGAAATTCGCACTCCTGTCAAATTTTCTCGCACCTTTTCGTCTTATAAACCACTACTCTTAAACTATAATTTTATGCGTTATGCCTTTTGTTTTGGCTTTTATTACACAGGTATTTTCGCTTTTATCATAGCTTCACCCTTTGTATATAAAACATTCGGTATTGATGCTCAACATTATGGTTATTTATTTGCATTAAATATCTTCGGTGTTATGGCAATGTCAGCCTTGAATAAGCAATTATTAAAGGTCTTAAATACCCAACAAATATTAACTACTGCGATTATTACCATTAGCGTTGCGGCAGTTATTTTGGCGATTGGAACTCTGCGTAATTTTGCTGGTTTATGGTTTATTGTCGGCTTGATTTTTATTATTTTTTCAGCCAACGGCGTGATTGCCGCATGTTGCACCGCTAATGCTCTACATCAAGTTAGTCCGCAGCAGGCAGGTTCTGCCTCAGCAATTCTAGGTGCTTTGCAATATGTTGGCGGTGTACCTGCTTCACTTTGTTTAACTCTTTTCGGTAATTCAGCTGCCGCGATGGGAGTTTTAATTTGCTTATTTTCACTACTCTCTTTATTCTGTATTTTGAAACAAACTGCACCCAAAATGCCGAAAATTTTCAAAAAGAAAACCAATAAAAAAGAAAATAACGGTGAAAATAAAACAGAAAATAAACCAGAAAATAATGAGCACATAAAAGCATAAATTAAACAATTCAATACCTTCATTGCAAATTAAAGCTGCAATGAAGGTATTTTTTATAAATAGGAATTTATGATATGAAAAAATCAACCGCCTTAATCATCATATCTTTAATTACCGCTGTTATCTTGGTAATTGTTGCCGTGCTTTTAATGCGCATGCAAATCCGCGAAGCGAGTAACCCGCAAGCAGTGATTATTTCACAGTCTTTTAATCAAAATGTTTAACTCTTCGGCTCATTTCCCGATTATTTGTTTGCTCGGTCCAACCGCAATTGGTAAATCGCAATTAGCATTTAATTTAACGGATTTGTTGCAGGATAAATTCAAATTAAAAACTCGAATAATTAGCGTCGATGCCGCGCAAGTTTATAAATATATGGATATCGGCACGGCAAAGCCCGATTTTATAACTCAAAAGAAATATCCACATCATCTCATCAATCTCATCGAACCCGAAGAGAATTTCTCCGCTGCCGATTTTGCGCGTCTTGCTAATATTGAAATTACAGAAGCTGATAAAAACGGGGAAATTCCACTAATGGTCGGCGGAACTATGATGTATTTTTCTTTGTTTTTTTGTGGAATGAATAATTTACCCGCCTCAAATCCCGAACTACGGCAAAAATTAGAAGCAGAATTCGCAGTCGATGGCGGCAATAATCTTTATCAAAAATTGCTAGCACAAGACCCAAAAATTGCGCAAAAAATAAATCCACATGACCGTCAAAGAATTTTGCGTTTTTCCGAACTCATTTTGCTTAGCAATAAAACTCCTTCTGAACTTTTTGCTGCGGAAAAAGCAATTTCGCATGAGCACAGTCGGGCAATTTTTTTCGCATGCAATTGTGATAGAGCTGATTTACATGAGAGAATTTTAGAGCGCTTGCAGGCAATGTTTGCCGCAGGTTTTATCGAGGAAGTAACAGAATTATATCATCGTCCCAACTTAACCGCTGAACACTCTTCTATGCGTTCAGTCGGTTATCGGCAAATATGGCAATTTTTAGACGGAAAAATTGATAAAAAAACTGCCGAAGAACAAACTCTTTTTGCAACAAGACAACTTGCAAAACGGCAAATTACATGGCTTAATAATAATTTACGCAAAAATTTACCCGAAATGACTTATATCAATCCACTCGATAAATATGAAATTGCAAAATTTGAAAAAAATATTTGTAATTTGCTGGAAAATTGGAAATAAACATGTTTAAGAAAGAATATTTAAGACTATATTTCATCGCTGGAACGCAAGATTTTTCCGATAAAAAAAATCCAACATCAGCACTTTATCAATGCCTTGAACAAGCTTTAATTTCTGGAATAACATGCTTTCAATTTCGTGAAAAAGGGGAAAAATCTTTGTCGGATAGCAGAGAAATTTTTACTGTCGCTCTACAATGCCGAAATTTATGCGCTCAATACAATGTGCCGTTTGTAGTCGATGATAATCTGGATTTAGCATGTAAAGTGCAAGCAGACGGAATTCATATCGGACAAAAAGATAATTTTTTAGCAGTTATCGAAACAGTGCAAAAAGAAAAACTTGATTTATTCATCGGACTTTCGGTAAATACCGTCGAACAAGCATTACAAGCAGCCAACTTAGCAGTGAATTATTTAGGCGTAGGAGCAATTTTTACTACAACTTCCAAATCAGATGCAACACAAGCAAAAGGAGTGGAATTTTTACTAGAAATAAAATCTAATATAAACACTAAACCAATAGTTGCAATCGGTGGCATAAACGAAGAAAATTGCCAATTAGTTCGCGCCACAAACTGCGACGGCATCGCGGTAATTTCCGCAATTAGCAAAAGCAAAGATGTGCAAAAAACAGTGCGAAGATTGTTATAATTTATTCAATACTTTTTTATATATTTACTACAATTACAAAAAGGCAAATGATGATTACAATATCAAATTTAAGAGAAACTCTCGCTTGTATGGGCTTTTGCGAGAGAGAGAGAGAGAGAGAGTAACGAGAGCGAAATTTGGGAAAAGAAATTCCAAAAGCACTCTTGCAAAATAGAAGTTGATTTTACAAACGGCAAGATAAAATATCCAAGCGATTTAAAATACGGCGACACAACTACGCAAAATTTTGATAAACCCGAAAATTTCGTTGTTTTAGAGTGTGTCGATAGACTTTTAAGCTTAGGTTATAAAAGCAAAAATATAGAACTTGAACCAAAATGGAAGCTAGGACACGAAAGTAAAGCTAGCGGTAAAGCCGACATTATCATAAAAGACGAGAGCGAAAAAATCTATCTTATCATCGAGTGCAAGACTTTTGGCGCAGAATACGATAAAGAAAAATCAAATATGCACCGAGACGGCGGTCAGCTTTTTAGTTATCTACGCCAAGATACAAACGCCAAATTTGTCTGTCTTTATGCAAGTGATTTTATAGATAAAAGCGTAAAAAGAGAATATTTTGCCGTAGATATGCGAGATAGCGAAAAAATTCAAACAAACTTGCTTTATAAAAACGCTAATAGCACGGCTGAAATTTACGAAGTTTGGGCTAAGACTTATGAATTTGACAGTTTTTCAAGCGGTATTTTTGAATACAAACTTACGCCTTATAAAATTCAAGAAATTTCGCCAAAATTAGAGAATTTGCAAGAATTAGCCCACGACGATATACAGAAAAAATACCACGAATTTGCCACAATTTTACGCCAACACAACATTAGCGGACGAGAAAATGCCTTTGATAAACTGCTGAATTTATTTTTATGCAAAGTTATCGATGAAAAAATAAATCCCGACAAATTGGAATTTAATTTTCAAGGCAAACGATACGATGATATTTATGATTTTTGCGATAGGCTTCAAAGACTTTATCAAATCGGTATGGATAAATTTTTAGATACTAAAATTACCTATGTTTCAAACGACCAAATTAACAAGGCTTTTCGTTTTGTCAAAAAAGACCCGGATGCTACAAAAGAAAAAATATCACAGCTTTTCACACAGCTTAAATATTACACAAACAACGATTTTGCCTTTATCGAAGTCTATAACAAAGAGCTTTTTGAGAAAAATACGCAAATTCTTATCAAAATGGTAAAAATGCTCGAAAATATCCGTCTTACAGGCTCATCGCATAACCAATTTTTAGGCGATTTGTTTGAAGGCTTTTTAGATAGCGGCGTTAAGCAAAGTGAAGGGCAGTTTTTCACTCCGTTGCCGATAGTCAAATTTATCATCTCTTCGCTACCGATAAAAGAAATTTTAAACCAAAATGACGAAGTTTTGGCAATCGACTATGCTTGCGGAGCAGGACACTTTCTAAATGAATACGCTAACTATATCAGAAATTTCACAAACGGCGACGAAGCCAAACAAAAAGCCTTAGAAAAAGGAATTTACGGCATTGAAAAAGAGACACGACTTGCCAAAGTCAGCAAAGTTGCCAGTTTTATGTATAATCAAAATATAAATATCTTAGGCAAAGACGCTCTTAGCGATATAAAAGAAATCAAAAACAATAAATTTCAAATCCTAATAGCAAATCCGCCCTATTCCGTAAAAGGCTTTTTATCCACGCTTACGCAAACCGAGCGAGAAGCTTACGAGCTTTCAAACATTATCGGCGAAAATTTAGAAACAAACAACGCAATCGAGTGCTTTTTCATAGAAAGAGCTTCACAAATTTTGAGCGAAAACGCAGTCGCAGGTATCATCGTGCCAAGTTCGCTCATCAACAAAAACGGCGAAATTTACAAAAAAACAAGAGAAATTTTGTTGCGAAATTTCCAAATCATCGCCATTAGCGAGTTTGGAAACAAAACTTTCGGTCAAACAGGCACAAATACGGTCGTTTTGTTTTTGCGTAAATTTTCGCAAAATCCAAGCCTTTTTGAAAACCTAAAAGCTAGAAGCGAACACATTTTTAACGGCGTTTTCAATGATACTTATGACGATAAAAATGACTTAGAAAAATATTGCGAATTTATGGATTATGATTTTGACGAATTTATAAATTTTATCCGCACGGGCGAATTTATTCAAAATGAAATTTTTGATGAATACAAGGCAAAAATCCAAAAAAGTGGAGCTTACAAAACACTTGCCAAGAAAAAAACTATAACGCAAGATGAGCTAGATAAATTTATAAAAGATGAGATTATAGAGACAGAAAAGGAAAAATTTATCTATTTTATGTTGATTCATGAGCAAAAAACGCTTATTAGCAAATCCCCAAGCGACAACAAAGAACAAAGCAAATTTTTGGGCTACGAGTGGAGCAATCGCAAAGGAAGCGAGGGCATAAAATATCTAAATCAAACAATTAGCGATGATGAAGACGAACTAACCGAAAACTCAAAAGCCTTACAAAGCATAAATACGGCACTTTACGACCCAAACGAAAATCCAAACAATGAAAATTCGTTAAATCAAGATAAACTAAATTTTTGGATTAGAGAAAATTTCGCCGCCGCAAACGAACATCGTCATTCTGAATTCTCTCGTCATTCTGAGCGAAGCGAAGAAACTATTCATTCTAATCGTCATTCTAAGCAAAGCAAAGAATCTCATTATTCTCAACAAAACGAAGCATTCCGTCATTCTGAGAGAAGCGAAGAATCTCACAATATTACACAATCTTTTTTAAATTTACAAAACTCACAAATTTCAAAATTTGCCCGTTTTGTCAATCTGCGAGATTGTATTGATTTCAAAAAAGCCGAATTTGACCTAGCCATAAATTTATCGGCACAAAGCAAAATTGAGATTGTGAGTAAATATCCGTTGGTGAAATTGGGCGATACATTGATTTTTATAAAAAATGGCAAAAATGTAAATCAGATAAATGAAGTTGGAAAATATAAAGTTTCAAGGATAGAAACCATTGCAAACGCAGTTGTTGATACAAATGCTGTAAAATATACAAATAATAAAGTAAAAGATGAAGATTTTTTTGATTACGGAGATATTATATTAAGCCATATAAATAGTTTAAAACATTTAGGAAAAACTGCTATTTTTACTAGTAATGAAAAAATTATTCATGGAATAAATATCTTGCGATTAAAACCAAATCGAAAAATAATATTACCGTTTTATTTATTTGCGATAACAAAAATAAACTATTTTCGCAATGAAGTTTTAGCATATTGTTCAAAAGCAGTTAATCAATCAAGTATAAATATAACAAATTTAAAAAACATAAAAATCCCGCTTCCGCCGCTTGATATTCAAAAACAAATCGTAGATGAGTGCGAAAGCGTGGATAATGAAGTTTTAAATTTAAACAGCGAAATTGCCGAATTTAAAAAACAATCAAACAAATTATTAGAAAAAGCATTTGAAAATATTACAAATCAAATCAGCTTAAATTCAAAAGAATTTGAAATAGGTATAGGCAAACGAGTATTGGCAAAACAGATGAACGAAAATGCTAAAATTCCTGTATATAGTGCAAATGTATTTGAGCCATTTGGTTATATTGATGAATTATTGATTACCGATTTTAGCAAAACTTCTGTTTTATGGGGAATTGACGGCGACTGGCAAGTTAATACAATTAAGGCAAATTTACCATTTTATCCAACCGACCATTGTGGCGTTTTGCGGGTAAAAAATGGAATAATAAACGAAAAATTACTCGCCTATGCACTTGAAATTCAAGGAAGGAAATTTGAATTTTCAAGGTCAAAAAGAGCGTCGATAGATAGAATAAAATCCATAAAAATCCCGCTTCCGCCGATAGAAGTGCAAGAGCAAATCGTGGCTGAATTTGAGAAATTAGAAAACGAAATCGCCGTCCGCAAACAAAGACTAGAAGCTCTCAAAAACGCATATAATGAAATTTTGGATAAGTATTTGAAATAACACCGCAAGGTGAATTTGCTTCTATTGATTATGATTTTTCACAAAAAACGAAGCAATTTCAACTTATTGTTTTATAAACAGTTATTCGCTTAAAGAAAAATCCAAGTAAAAATATAATTGCAAACAAAAAATAAGCTAAATTACTATTTTTATTGCATCAAACAGAGGCACATATAAAAAATTATTTTTTATTTTTATATACAATTTTCATAAATTTTAAGGAGTTCAAAACAATGAGCAAAATTCGTGTAGCCGTGTTGGGTTATGGCAATTTGGGGCGTGGTGTGGAATTGGCTGTGAAAAATTGCCCTGATATGGAATTTTACGGCGTTTTTACTCGCCGCAATCCTAACAGCGTGAAAACTTTTGGTGCGGCTGTGTTTTCGGTTGATGAAATTTTAAATCACAAAGGCAAAATTGATGTTTTAATCTTGTGTGGCGGTAGTGCTACCGATTTGCCCACGCAAACGCCTGAATTGGCTAAACATTTTAATGTGGTGGATAGTTTCGATACGCACGCAAAAATTCCTGAACATTTTGCGGCTGTGGATAAATCCGCTAAAAACAGCAAAAATGTCGGCGTGATTGCCGTAGGTTGGGATCCTGGTTTGTTCTCGCTTAATCGCTTAATCGGCGAAAGCGTGCTCACTGTTGGAAATAGTTACACTTTTTGGGGTAAGGGTGTTAGTCAAGGGCATTCGGACGCAATCCGCCGTATTGACGGTGTGTTAGACGCTCGCCAATACACCGTGCCGATTGAAACGGCGTTAAACAGCGTGCGACAAGGCAAAAATCCACAATTAAGCACACGCGAAAAACATTTGCGTGAGTGTTTTGTGGTGGCAAAAGACGGTGCGGATAAAGCTAAAATTGAGCAGGAAATCAAAACCATGCCCAATTATTTTGCCGATTACGATACCACCGTGCATTTTATCGACTTGGAAACCTTAAAACGCGAACACGGTGGCATTCCGCACGGCGGTTTTGTGTTACGAAGTGGCAAAACAGGCGAAAACGGCGAGCGAAATCACATTATCGAATTTTCGCTGAAATTAGATTCTAATCCAGAATTTACCGCCAGCGTTTTGACTGCCTACGCCAGAGCCGCTTACCGTCTTAACCAACAAGGGCAAAGCGGTGCGTATAGCGTATTCGATATTGCTCCAGCCTTGTTGTCGCCTAAATCGGCAGACGAATTACGCAAAGAAATGTTGTAAATAATTGTTGAGCGTGTCTAAAAATTCGTCATTTTGAGCCGTAGGCGAAAAATCTCTATCAGCAGATCCTTCGCTGCGCTCAGGATGACGATGGTAAAAAATAAATTTTAGATGCGCCCTGTTCATAAAAAACGCCCTTTCATCAGGGCGTTTTTTTTTCATGCTGAATTTAATTCTGTGTCATTGCGAGATTTTGCAAAGCACAATACTGGCAATCAAAATAGACGAGGATAAGCTAACGAAGTATTTAGTCATTTCGCATCAAAGTAACAAAATATGTTACAATAATTTTTTCAGCTAATTTGGAGTATTTATTTATGGCTTATGACATTAAATTTAAGGAAAAAACGCTAGAAATTTTAGCAAAATTGAACGGTAATGTGCTTCAA
>JAFUTP010000069.1 GCA_017484165.1 Cardiobacteriaceae bacterium
ACCTCCGCCATCTGATGGCTTATTCTACCATCTTTTTGCGGATTTGTCAATAATTTTTTCATATAAATTTCCTGTTACAAATTAAAAAATACGCTTTATAAATAAAGCATAAAGATTATAAATAGAAGAAATTCCGCCTGTCAAGAAATTTTTGCCTGTCGCGAAAAATGACGGGAAAACCGCAAACAATGACCGTCATCCTGAGCGAAGCGAAGGATCTGTCGATAGATTTTTCGCTGCGCTCAAAATGACGGCATAGCAAACACGCGTAGGGTGGGCAACTTGTTGCCCACGCGGTTTTAATTTTTTCGTTTTAATTTTTCAGCTAGTCCGAAAGAGTTTTGTTGCCATTTTTACCGTGAAGCAGAGCAATCCCAACAACAACCATATTTCAGCGTGGGCAACAAGTTGCCCACCCTACGGCGCAAAATGACTGCGATGGTTGTGAGTTGCCATTGCTCGCAATGGCGATTATTTTGGTGGAAGGATGCCCACCTTACGGCTCAAAATGACGGAAAAGATGGCGGGAATTGACGGTAAAAATAAAAAATCCGCCGTGTAAAAACGGCGGATTTGTTTTGTAAAAATACCGCAAACGGTATTTGTAGGTGCAAATCAAGATCTGCTCCCGCTCGCAGCGGGTCGGTGCTGGCGACTGAATTGCATTTCGAAATCAACTTTTCGTTCTTGTTTATTTACGGCGGCGACGATGACTTTGACTGTATCGCCGATTTTGTAAGTTGTTCTAGTTTTTTCGCCGAAGAGAGTCATAGTTTCGGGTTTGAAGTAATAGTAATCGCTGGGGAAGACGCGGGAAATATGCACCAAGCCGCTGATGAACAATTCATTTAGTTCGACAAAGATGCCGAAATGGGTGATGCCTGTGATTGTGCCTGTGAATTCTTCGCCGAGTTTATTGCTTAAATATTCGCATTTGAGATATTCGACGGCTTCGCGGCTCGCGGTATCGGCGCGGATTTCTGCCAATGTGCTTTGGGTGGCGAGTTCGAGCATTTTTTTGTCGGTATAGAAATAATTTTCCCGCAATCCGTTTTGCAGAATAAAACGGATTGCGCGGTGCAGGAGTAAATCTGGATAACGGCGGATTGGCGAGGTGAAATGTGCGTAATTATCTAGTGCAAGCGCGAAATGACCGTGATTTTCATTGGAATAAACCGCTTTTTCGAGGCTCATCAGCATCATTTTGGCAATCACTTGAAATTCTGGACGATTTTTAGTTTTTTCCATAACTTCGGCAAATGCCGCTGCTTTGTGAAAATCTTTGGGAATTTGCAGATTGCGTCCGAGGGTTTTTGTCAAAAACTTGCGTAATTCATCGATTTTTAGATCTTGTGGCTTGTCGTGAATGCGGTAGAGCGCGGGGATATTTGCTTTGGCGACGAATTCGGCAGCACAAGCATTGGCAGCGAGCATACATTCTTCGATGAGGCGGTGTGAATTAAGCCGCGCTTTGCAGTGGATTTCCGCGATTTTTCCTTCTGCGTCATAAATAAATTCCGCCTCTGGAATATCAAAATCGATTGAACCGCGGCTTGCACGCAATTTGGTTCTTAATTCGAAAATTTCTTTTAGAACGGTGAGCGACGGTAGAACTTTGGCAAATTGCGCTTCGAGTTCGGGATTTTTTTCTGTGAAAACTAATTCTTCTACCGCTTGATAAGTCAGGCGAGCTGCGGAATGAATCACCGTTTCGGCAAATTGATATTTTGTAATTTCACCTGTTGGGGCGATATCCATAATCGCGCTCATTGTCAAGCGGTCGCAGTCGGGATTGAGTGAGCAAAGACCGTTGGAGAGTTTCTCTGGCAGCATTGGAACTACGCGTTTGGGAAAATATACCGATGTGGCGCGGATTTCGGCATCTTTATCGACTGCGGAATTGGGACGAACATAGTGCGAAACATCGGCGATTGCGACGAAAAGACGGTAGCCGTCGGCAGTTTTTTCGGCATAAACCGCGTCGTCGAAATCGCGGGAGTCGATGCCGTCGATGGTTACGAAGGGAAGGGCGCGCAAATCAAGGCGGTTTTGACAGTCAATTTCGCTGGGATTTTCGGGTAAATCGGCAACTTCCAAAAGGGTTTCGGGGGAAAAATCGGTCGGTATAGCGTGATTTTCAATCGCAAGAATGCTTTCAATCCCCGCAGTATGTTCTTCGTCGAGCACTTCTAAAAGCCGAACTTCCCCGTCTTCGGTTTCTGTCGGATATTGAGTAATTTCCGCAAGCAGCAGAGATTTGCGATCAAATTCGATATTTGCGCTATCCGTAATGCGGAAAAGATAGTTGATTTGACGGTTGATAGGCAGGAGAAAATCGCCGTCATCTTCAATTTCGAGTTTGCCGACCAGGCGCGGAGTTTTGCGCTCCAAAATTTCCACGACGCGGTAATTTTCGGCTTGACTTTGCGCGCTTTCTTCTTTGCGGCTCTGTGAGTGGTAATTAGCGGCAAGTTTGTTGGGCAGTTTTTCGACCAAGACGACATCGCCGTGCATCGCACCGAGCTGAAAATTTTCTCCGACAAAACCCTGCGGCGATTTATCAAAAAATTCTGCCCAAGCATAATTTTCAGCTTGCGAAACTAATATTGCTTTTTTTACACTCTTATTATTTTTATTCGTATCTATTTCATTATTTTTCTCATTATTTTTCTCATTATTTTTCTCATTATTTTTATTTTCCATATTTTGCTCTCCTTGTTGTATTAGATATTTTTTTGCTACTTTGAATATAAATTGTCCACTATTTTTATTTGCCTTTAATTCTCCGTCGCGCCGCATTGCTTTTAAGCGGTGAAAAAGAAATTTTTCTTCTTTTTCGTTGAGCTTAAAAATTGTGGCAAGTTCATCGGCAGTTACGGGAATTTTTATTTTTGCCAAAACTTCGCGAATAAATTCACGGCTGGGAATAGCTATGCCGTTATATTTTTTACACTCTTCCTGATAATTTTTATCTAAATTTTTCCAGTTATAAAGTTCGTTAAAGGTTTGTAATTTGCTTTTATTCATAATTTTGAGGTTATTCTTATTTTGTATTTTTGAAATGATTAAAGATATTTTGGGCGCAATCGAAATAAATTTTGCTAAGCGGTTCTAAATCTTGAATTTTTACCCATTCGTCGGCTTTGTGAATGCTGGCGTTGCAAACTCCAAATTCGACGACTTTTGCGCCGTGTTTTGCCAAAAATCTTCCGTCAGAAGTGCCGCCAGCGGTATTAAATTCCAGCGTATGAGCGAGATTTTGTTTTACCGCATCAGAAAGCGCATCGCAAATAATCTCATCAGCGGTGGCAAAGGAATCTCCTGACAGCCGCCAAGAGAAATTTGCCGTTGTAGAGCTTTTTTCACAGACCTCTGCCACGATTTTTTCAACGATGCTACGGATTTTTTCTTCCGTGTAGAGCGGATTAAAACGCCAGTTGATTTTGGCAGTCGCTGTGCGTGGGACAATATTTTCCGCGCCCAGTCCAGCTTGAAAATTACTCACCTGACAGGAAGTCGGCGGAAATTCTAAATATCCCGCATCCCAGACGATTTCCCCGAGCCGCGTCAAAATTTCTGCAAGCGGAAAAATCGGATTGCAAAGCTTTTCGGGATAAGCGATATGTCCTTCAATTCCCAGGATTTCCAGCTCTAAATTAAGCGAACCGCGTCGACCTTTACGGGCACAGTCTCCGAGATTTTCCCGCGCCGTCGGTTCGGCAACAATCGCATAATCAATTTTTATGCCGCGCTTTTCCAAAATCGGCATCACCGCCGCAATTCCGTTCAATCCCGTTGCTTCTTCGTCGGAGGTGATGAGTAGCGAAACCGTGCCCGTGATTTTTTCGCGCTCCATCAACTCTGCAAGATGTTTTGCCGCGATTACTGTTGCCGCAACTCCTGATTTCATATCCGCTGCACCGCGGGCGAAAATTTTGCCGTCTCGCTCGGTTGGAATAAATGGATTGCTCGTCCATTCCGCAGGATTTGCGGGCACAACATCAATATGTCCAACAAAGCAAATATGCGGAAAACCTTGTCCGTAGCTTGCAAATAAATTGGCGGTATCGGCTAAATCAATTCTCTGCAAATTAAAACCGTCTAATTCAGAGGCGACAATTTCCAAGCAACCCGCATTGTTCGGGCTAATTGACGGGCATTCGAGTAAGCGGCAGAGCAGATTTTTGATTTTTTGATATTCCATAAGTGCTTGAGTAGAAATAAAAAAAACAGCAATTTTTTTGAGATTGCTGTTTTTTGTTGAACTTAAAGCGGGAGGTTTTATGAATCAGAACCTTCAACTGGTTCGGCTGGTTCTGCCGCTTGTTGTTGCTGCTGCTGGGCAAGTTGTTGCTGATAAATCGCTTCGAAGTTAATTGGCGCGAGATAAAGCGGAGGAAATCCAGCATCAATAACCGCCGAGCTAACCGTTTCGCGAGCGTATGGATAAAGCGTAGTGGTGCAATAAACATTAAGCGCGTGATGCATATATCTTTCCTCCAAACCGCGAATTTCAAAAACACCGCCTTGTTCAGCTTCGATGAGATAAATAACTTTGTCATCGCTAGTATTTTTCGCGGTTACCGTCAAACGCAAACGAATTCCGAAAAATCCTTCTTCTTTTAATTGCGCGATTTGATGAGAAATTCCCAGAGTGATTTGCGGATTTAATTCAGCATTGAAAATTTCAGGAGCATCAGGCACTTCGATTGATAAGTTGCCGAGATAAATTTTTCTCAATTCCAGAACAACTGGTTGTTGAGCTTGTTCTTCTGCCATAGTTCTATCCTTTGTTTGTGTTGAAAAGAAAGCGTGGGATTGTAAGCAAAACGCCGTAGATGGCATTTTTTGCAAAAAATAGCGTTTTTATAGGAATTTATGGGAATTTTTTCGCGCAAAAATTCAGGGACGACCTTGAATTTCTTCTTTATTTCTGGGACGACCCAGACAGGGAAAAGAATGTCTTGGCTTATTTTGCTAGTTGCAGGTTTATTGGAAATCATCTGGGCGGTGGCTTTGAAATTTAGTGATGGTTTTTCGCGCATTTTGCCAAGCCTGATAACCGTTATTGCTTATTTATTAAGCTTGCTTTTACTCGGTATATCGCTAAAAAATTTACCGCTTGGAATTGCTTATTCAATTTGGGTGGCTATCGGAATTTTGGGAGTAGCGGTCTGTGGCGGAATATTTTTTGCGGAAAATGTCAATGTTTTCAAAATCATCGGTACGGTTTTTATTCTTATTCGGAATAATTTTTTTGAAAATTTCAGATGCTTGAAGGTATATACAAATATGCAAAATTTAATGTCAGTTGAGAAACTTAAAAATAACCTCGAAGAAATGGGAAAAGATATTTCAACTCCGATGTTTATCGCTTCGGAAGATGAAATTAACTATGTGTTTTTGGAAAGAAATTCTTGAAATTAGAACTTTAAGCATCGTTGATAGCATAAAAATATAACTTTTTATAAATATTTTTCTTTTGGAGACTAAAAACAAATGGCTCAATATGTTTATTCGATGAACCGTGTTGGCAAAGTTGTTGCGGGCGGTAAATACATTTTGAAAGATATTTCGCTTTCGTTTTTTCCTGGTGCAAAAATTGGGGTGCTGGGCTTAAACGGTGCGGGAAAATCGACGCTACTCAAAATTATGGCGGGAGTTGATACCGATATTTTGGGGGAAGCAATTCCGATGTCGGGATTAAATATCGGTTATTTACCGCAGGAACCGCAACTTGACGGTGACAAGACGGTAAAAGAAATCGTCTCCGAAGCACTCGGTGATATTGCCGCTTTGCAGGAAGAATTAAATGCCGTATATGCCGCTTATGCCGAACCAGATGCGGATTTTGATGCGCTAGCGGCACGGCAAGCGGAACTAGAAAACAAAATTGCCGCAGGCGGTGGAAATGACGGTGAAGTGCGAATGGAAATTGCTGCCGATGCTTTGCGTCTTCCGCCTTGGGAGCAAAAGGCAGCGACTTTATCGGGGGGAGAACGCCGTCGGGTCGCGCTTTGCCGTTTATTGCTGTCTAATCCTGATATGTTGCTGTTAGACGAACCGACTAACCATTTAGACGCGGAGTCAATCGCTTGGCTGGAACGCTATTTGCACGATTTTCCTGGCACGGTTGTGGCAGTAACTCACGATAGATATTTCTTGGACAATGTCGCAGGCTGGATTTTGGAACTCGACCGCGGACAAGGTATTCCTTGGCAGGGAAATTATTCCAGCTGGCTCGAACAAAAAGAAAAACGCCTAGAAATCGAAGAAAAACAAGAATCCGCCCACCGTCGCGCTCTCAAACAGGAATTGGAATGGGTGCGCTCAAATGCCAAAGGACGGCACAGCAAAAGTAAAGCACGACTTGCTCGCTTTGAAGAATTGTCCAGCCGCGAATTTCAAAAACGCGCCGAAACCCAAGAAATCTACATCCCAACCGCTGACCGCTTGGGCGATAAAGTCATCATTGCCGACAATTTGGCAAAAAGCTTCGAATTCAAATGCCTGTATGAA
The DNA here is from genome assembly GCA_017484165.1 of Cardiobacteriaceae bacterium. Taxonomy (GTDB): domain Bacteria; phylum Pseudomonadota; class Gammaproteobacteria; order Cardiobacteriales; family Cardiobacteriaceae; genus RGIG9182. The sequence continues at coordinate 6,520 of JAFUTP010000069.1, forward strand.
AATTTAAGCTTCAATCTGCCCAAAGGTGCGGTGCTCGGTATCATCGGACCAAACGGTGCAGGAAAATCAACCCTGTTCAACATCATCGCAGGCACAGAACAACCCGACGGCGGCACAATCGAAATCGGTGAGACGGTAAAACTCGCATTCGTCGGACAATTCCGTGATGCACTTGACAATTCCAAAACCGTGTGGGAAGAAATTTCCGACGGATTAGACAATATCACCGTCGGTAATTACACCATTCCGAGCCGCGCTTATATCGGTCGTTTTAATTTCAAAGGTGCGGATCAGCAAAAAAGAGTAGGGGATTTATCAGGCGGTGAGCGAAATCGCTTGTATCTTGCAAAATTGCTCAAAACGGGCGGAAATGTGCTCTTGCTCGACGAACCGACTAATGATTTGGATGTTGAAACGCTGCGAGCTCTGGAAGAGGCAATTTTGTCTTTTGCAGGCTGTGTGCTGGTTATTTCGCATGACCGCTGGTTTTTAGACCGTGTGGCAACGCATATTCTGGCGTTCGAAGGCGATAGCGAAGTGGTGTTTTACACGGGAACTTACTCCGAATACGAAGCAGATCGCCATAAACGCCTCGGTGCAGAAGCCGATCAACCGCATCGGATTAAATATAAAAAATTGAAGTAAAAAATTGAAGTAAGTCTGATTGCAATCAATAAAAAAACACGGTGTAAAACCGTGTTTTTTTGATTCTGCAATTTTTGGATTGATTATTTTTCGAGGAATTTGTAAGTAAAAGCTGCAAGAGCTGAACCGATAAATGGTCCGACAATAAATACCCATAAATCAACAAGAGCTTTTGATTCTGGATTATTCAATCCCGCAAGCAAAGCAGGACCAAATGAACGAGCTGGATTTACCGAAGTTCCAGTTAAACCAATGCCCAAAATATGCACCAAAACAAGAGTTAAACCAATTACCAAACCTGCAAATGAACCGTGTCCAGCTTTGTCGCTAGTAACGCCCAAAATTGCCAGCACGAAGATAAATGTCAAGACCACTTCAACCAAAACACCAGCAGCCGCATTGCCATTTACACCAGCTAAACCGTTAGAACCAAGTCCTCCAGTCATATCCGTTACGCCGCCAAGTTGGAAAATCGTCAGCAAAATTCCTGCGCCAACCAAAGCACCAACGCATTGCGAAATGACATAGCCGATAAAATCATTTACCGTCATTTTTCCTGAAAGTAAAACTCCAAGCGAAACCGCTGGATTGATGTGGCAACCAGAAATATTGCCGATTGAATAAGCGGTAGCAACAATCGCTAAACCGAAAGCCAAAGCAGTAAGTAAATAACCAGAGCCAGCAGCCGCATTACAACCAACTAACATTGCAGTGCCACAACCGACTACCACCAAAATCATTGTGCCGATCATCTCGGCAATGTATTTATTCATAAAAATAAAACTCCATTTTGAGAAAAAAATTGTTAAAAAAAAGTAATTTGCAGAACGAGCGCGATTTTATTTCAGTGAAAAAAGCTGGCGGTTTTGAATGTTTGAATTGTTGCGATAAGTTTAACTGACTGTTTGTTTGTAAAAAGTTAGATTGCGGTTGAATTAAGTAGGAAGTAAGCGAATTTGCTATAATGAGGAAATGAGAAGGAGGCAAGGAGTTGCCGCTCCAAAACCTCCTAATCTTCTTAATAGACTGGTAGTGATACCAGCAACAAAATTAGGAAGATGATTAGATAGATGAAATGTCGCTTCATCACTAATGCCCTCATGTTTGTAGCCCTGCCACACGGTAGGGCTTTTCCCGTTTTGAGCCCAACGCTCGCAGGAGATTTTAATTTGAGGGCAAAAGCGTTTTAATTTCTATCGTCAATTTTCAAGTTGATATTCAATTTCTTTCGGAATTTTTTCTTCGTTCCAGTTTTTTATCGCAATTGCAAGAATTTTCTCTGGCGGAAAGTTATCTTCAATACCGCTGATATCCTGATTTAAGCATTTGAGCACCGCGATTAAATTTTCGCTTGCCTTGGAATTATCCAAAGCAGGAGCTTGATTTTGCTTGCTTAATTTGCGTTTGTTTTTATCGGTAATTAGCGGCAGATGGAGATATACGGGCGGCTTGATACCGAGGATTTCGTAAATTGCGATTTGTGTTGCGCTGGTGTCGAGTAAATCTCTACCGCGCACGACGGAATTTATGCCTTGAATAATGTCATCTATTACAACCGCAAGGTTATAGGCAAAGTTGCCGTCGCGGCGAAGAAGTATCGGATCGGAAAAATCGCTTGCCGCACAAGAGCTAATTTCACCGTAAAGTCGGTCGGTAAACGATATTTTTCTATCGCCTAAAAATAAGCGTAGAGCTGCTGCTTGCGTTTGGATGTTTTCTGGCATTCCAGCTTCTGCGATTTTTCGCTTGATGAAAGATTTTTGCTCATCTTGTTCAAGCGCGTGCGGCGGTGAATATAGGCAAGTTCGTGGATAAATTGCTTGCTTGGGTGAATTTTGCCGTGTTTTACGGCTACAAAAACAGGGATAAAGTCGCGGTAAAAGTTGGATGAGAGCGGCACGGTAGTCAGCAAAGTGTTCGGATTGCAGGCGGATTTTTTTATCGGAATGAAAGCCGTGTGCGTGCAAAGCGTCGAGAATTTCCCGTGTATATTCGCTCTTGCAACGGACGGTATCGACATCTTCAATACGGATAAGCCATTTCCCCTGATGCGCCTTTGCATCGAGATAGCTCGCAGTCGCCGCGAGTAGCGAGCCAAAATGCAAACTTCCTGTCGGGGAGGGCGCAAATCTACCGATGTATGTTGTTTGTCTTGCAAAATGCGTATTTTTGTATTCGTTTGTTGCGGTCATAATTTTTTCTTGTGCTGCTGATGTTTTCGTTATTTTGGAAATATTTTTCGATATTTATGCGCTTTTTTGCTAGGATAGCGAGCGATTTTTTTAAGCCTGCGATGCAGGTTTTATTTTTTGTATTTCACTCGCATTCGTTTATATGCGGATTTAATACAAAAGTATTATTTTGATATTCGCCATAATTTAGATAAGTAAAACAAGTCGAGGAACATCGTTTTATGAGATCCACTATTTGCAAAATTTTCGCTTCTGGTTCTGCCTTACTTTTAACCTCTTTAACTTCTCTTTCTGCACTAGCTCAAAATTCCAACAGTCTTTCAATTCCCGTTGCAAAAGCAGGTCAATGTCAAGCTTTGGTTGTGGTGCCTGCGCAATTTAAGGAAAGAATTGAGCATATTCCCATCAAAGAAGCGGCGAAAACTTATGAAATTCGCCCTGCTGAATATGAATGGATTGAAGAGCAGATAATGGTGAAGCCTGCTGGCGAAGAATTACGGATTATTCCTGCGACTTACAAAACTACTAACAAAGAAATTGAAGTTGAACCGCGCACAATCGAAAAAACCGTTGTTGATCCTGTTTTTACCGAAATTGATGATGAAATTGTTTCTCGTCCTTCTTATATGGTGGCTCGCGGACAAACTAGCGGTGCATTTAATGCTGTTGGTGAAGCAGTGCGGCTAGAAGAAATTCCTGAACAGAAAGAAACTATCACGCGGATTGTGGTGAAAGAACCAGCGCGCATAGAAAATGTGGAAGTCGATGCTAAATACGAAACCGTTGCGATGCAGGAAATAGACCAAGAAGCGCGGGTGGAAAAAGTTCAAGTTGAGGCGGAATATCAAACCGTGCGGGTGCGGAAAGAAATTCGTCCGCAAGAAGAAATTGAAGTAGAAATTCCAGCGGAATACGCCGAAGTAAAAGTTTTTGACAAAGTTGCTGATGCGCAAATGCGTTGGGAAGATGTGCTTTGCGATACGGCGGTAAATAGCGCGACGATTATCAATTTGCAAAAAGCTCTGAATGCTCGCGGTTACGATACGGGAACTCCTGACGGTTCTTTGGGACCTGCCACTATGCGAGCTTTGGAAAAATATCAACGGGAGCATAATCTCGGTATCGGTGGGGTTACGCAAGAAACGCTGCGCTCACTTGGCGTATCTCGTTGATTTATAAATAAAACTCGATTAAAAAAGACGGTGTTGCAGCCGTCTTTTTCTTGTATATGAACAAACTCAAATATCGGCTTATTAAGCAAGACGGTCGCGCTCGTCGCGGTGAGATTATTTTTCAAGACGGCAGCATTATTCCCACCCCAATTTTTATGCCCGTTGGAACTTTGGCAACGGTGAAAGCGGTGTCGGTGGAAGATTTAGAAGCAATCGGTGCGAAAATTATTCTTGGTAACACTTTTCATTTGATGCTGCGACCTGGTGCGGAAATTGTGCAAATGCACGACGGTTTGCATCAATTTATGAATTGGGGAGGGAAAATTTTGACCGACTCTGGCGGTTTTCAAGTTTTTTCGCTCGCCAAAATTCGCAAAATTACGGAAGAAGGTGTGCGTTTTAAGTCGCCGATTGACGGTGCGGAAATTTTTTTAAGCCCCGAAAAATCGATGCAAGTGCAACGGGCATTGAATAGCAATATTGTGATGCAGTTTGATGAATGCACACCGTATCCTGCAAGTTTTGCGCAAGCTGCCGATTCGATGCGGCTTTCCCTGCGTTGGGCAGAGAGAAGTAAAAAGGAATTTTCCGACAATCCCAATAACCTTTTTGGAATAGTTCAGGGCGGAATTTATGAAAGTCTGCGTCGCGAGTCGGTGGAAAATTTGCTCAATATTGATTTTGACGGTTATGCCGTTGGCGGTTTGGCAGTCGGTGAGCCGAAAGATGAGCGCGAACGCACTCTTGATTTCACTTTGCCACTAATACCGACGGATAAACCGCGTTATTTGATGGGAGTCGGTAAGCCAGAAGATTTGATTGAGGGAGTTCGGCGCGGCATAGATATGTTTGACTGTGTAATGCCAACTCGTAATGCTCGAAATGCATATTTATTTTCTTCTCGCGGTGTTCTTAAACTTCGCAATTCGAAATATAAAACTGATACTCGTCCAATTGCGGAAGATTGTGTATGTTATACATGTAAAAATTATTCTCGTGCATATTTGCATCATTTGGATAAATGTAATGAAATTCTCGGTAGTCGCTTAATCTCAATCCATAATTTACATTTTTATTTACATTTAATGCAAAATATCCGAATTGCAATAGAAAATGGTAAATTTGAAGAATTTGCTGAGCGTTTTTATGAAGAATATATGAGCGGAAATGTGTAAATATATACTTTCTGTATGTTTTTGAAGTTTAACGATATATTTTAATTTTGCATGTAAAACATTCGACCGCCTAGCGTAAATATTATGAATCAATATATTGAAATTCCTGCATTTTTTGTGCGTGGTGGCACTTCTAATGGGGTGTTTTTTCGACTACAAGATTTACCGCCACAGGCTCAAACGGCAGGTGAGTTTCGCGATCGTTTGCTGTTGCGGTTAATCGGCAGTCCTGACCCTTACGGCAAGCAGATTGACGGTATGGGCGGCGGTTCGTCTTCTACCAGCAAAGCGGTGATTATCAGCAAAAGCACGCAAAAAGACCACTATGTAGATTATCTATTTGGGCAAGTTTCGATTGATAAATCCTTTGTGGATTGGAGCGGTAATTGCGGAAATCTATCTGCCGCAGTAGGGGCGTTTGCGATTGAAAGCGGTTTGATTGCGGTGAAAATCTATAACGGCATACAAGAAGTTAAAATTTGGCAAGCCAATATCGGCAAAACCATTGTCGCCCAAGTGCCGATTGAAAACGGCTGTGTTAAAGAGCAGGGCGATTTTTTCTTGGACGGCGTAACCTTTCCTGCGGCGGAAACCAAGTTGTCGTTTTTGCAGCCGTCTGACGGTGCATTATTCCCCACAGGCAACACGATTGACGAAATTCAAGTTCCTGAAATAGGCAACCTGAAAACAACGCTGATTAGTGCAGGCATTCCCACCGTGTTTGTTAATGCCGCAGATATTGGTTTGACAGGGCGAGAATTACAAAACGATATAAATAACAATTCTAATATATTGAAATTATTAGAAAATATTCGTGCCGCAGGAGCGTTAAAAATGGGCTTAATTAGCGATTTAAGCGAAATCGCCAACCGCCAACATACGCCTAAAATTGCGTGGGTTGCACCGTCATCAGACTATATTGCGTCATCAGGAAAACAGATTTTATCAAATGAAATCAATTTATTAGTGCGTGCGATGTCAATGGGAAAAATGCACCACGCTATGATGGGAACTGCCGCTGTAGCCATAGCCGCCGCCGCCGCTGTGCCGAATACTTTGGTAAGCAATGCCGCAGGCGGTGCGATTGAAAGCGTGTGCTTTGGACATCCGTCAGGCACGCTCACCGTTGGGGCAAATGTGGTTAAAGAAAACGGACAATGGCAAGCTCAAAGCGTTACAATGAGCCGATCGGCAAGAGTACTCATGCGTGGCTGGGTAAGAGTGCCTTGCGTGTGAAATATATTTTTTTAGTAGAAATAAAAAGGACAAAAAAATGACGAACGAACGAACGAACGAACGAACGAAATTATACACTGATTATCGCATCATTATTTCACGGTAGGGGGTGTTTATGACTATCTACCGTTGTAATCATTGTGGTTCTGTTGCAGAAACAAATCTTGCTCCCAACACCACATCTAACTGCGCGAAATGTTCAAATGAAGTCAAAATTTATGATGCCGCGTTTTATGTGCAGTCTTTGTTGCAACGCTATTTTGCTTTAAACAAAGAGTTTAAACAATTACAAGAAACCCATCAGATTTTGGAAAATCAATCCAAGCAACTGCATGAACAAAATCAAGCTTTGGAAAGCCAATTAAAAACAGGGCAAGCTGAAAACAAATCTGCTCCAAACAATAGCAAACCCAAGCTTCCGCAAGATATTGCGGATAAAATTAAATCCATTTTTAATGAACAAGCGAATGTCAAACTGTCCGCTTTTTCCACCGACATTCGCAAAATTTTGCCTGATTTTGACCAAACAAAATATGGATTTAAGAAAAAATTCTTGGATTTTGTGCGTCAATGCGATTTTTTAGTTGTTAAAGGTGAAGCGGGTAATGCTGCGGTTTCTTTGAAAAAATCTCCTCAAAAGCAGCCTGAAAAAACGCCTGCCAAACCCAAAATCAATTTAAACGATACTGATTTATTTGCCAATCAAGAAACGGTTGAGAAAATTAAACAATATCTGAACAACAAAAATCTCACCGCGACCTTTGATTATGATGCTTTGGATATGTCTGGCTATTTCGATGAATCATCAGAAATCATCGGCGATAATTTTGCCCTATTAGAAAAACATTTGAAATCCATTCGTTATATGTATCACAACGACAAAGTGGGCTTGACGATTAATTGCGAAGATTTATCCAAAAATGAATCGCAAAAACTGCAAGAAATTTTCAAGCAACTGTTTGATTACACGATTTTTGCTAAATATTTTTATCACAATGACGACAAAAAAATTCGCATTACACTCAACACCGCTGAAAGTGTGAAAAAATTTATGTTAGGTGGCTGGTTGGAATGGTTTGCCGCCATCAAGCTTATCAAACAAGTGCATGGTAAAGGCAAAAAATTCGCCATCGCTCGTTAAGTAGTGGTCGAATATGAAAACGGCGATAAAAACGAGTTTGATATAGTCTTTATGAGTGAAGATAACACGCCGATTTTTATCGAATGTAAATCAGGAGCATTTTGTCAGCATTTGGATAAATTTATCCGCATTTGCAAAAAAATCAGTATACCCACAAGAAACTGGCTGGTTTTGGCCAGTGAAATCGACCAAAAACAAGCAAATGCTTTTGAAAAAATGTACCCAGTCAGCTTCTGCGATTTGGAACACTTTTTAGAAAAAGTTAAACCGATGATTTAAGGAATACACCATGCAAGGAAAAATCGTCCGTTGGAATGAAGAACGCGGCTTTGGTTTTGTAAAAGAAGAAATCACGGGCACAGAAATTTTTATTCATATTTCCACCTTAAACATCCGCAATCCGCCACCAGAAATCGGTGAGGAAATCGACTTTGAAACCACTTTTGACGATAAAAAAGGCAAAACGGAAGTAAAAAAAGCAGTTTATTTAAATAGAACTGCTCCGTTATATGTTAAAAAAGAACAACACAAATATTCGTATACTAATTCAAACTCCGAAGTTAGCAATAAATATAACTTTGAAACTTGGTTTAATGAAGAAAATGGTAAAACCAAAGTACAAAAACCAGTTTATTTAAATAGAACTGCTCCGTTATATGTTAAAAAAGAACAACACAAATATTCGCATACTAATTCAAACTCCGAAGTTAGCAATAAATATAACTTTGAAACTTGGTTTAATGAAGAAAATGGTAAAACCAAAGTACAAAAACCAGTTTATTTAAATAGAACTGCTCCATCATCTAAAAAAGAACGAAAAAAATACTCGTCAAATCGCCAGTCTTATCAGCAAAAAACAGATAATATGCTAGGTTTGCTATTATTGATTGTTATTATAATTGTTTTGTCTTATTTCTTTGTTTTCAAAGTAAATAATCAAGACAGTATTGTTGAACAACAAGATATTACTGTTCATTCTGTTCCAAGTGATAATAGTGATGAAATTCATCGTTTATTTACTCAACAACAAAATAATGTTTTTATTACTGGTCGTGGTGAAGTTCAAAAAGTTTTGCATGACGATAATGAGGGGGCTCGTCATCAAAGATTTATTTTACAATTATCGAATGGACAAACTTTATTGATTGCCCATAATATTGATTTAGCCGATCGTCTGCCTAATTTACAAAAAGGTGATGAAGTGTCGTTTGCAGGCGATTATATATATAACGATAAAGGCGGTTTAATACATTGGACGCACAAAGACCCACGCGGACAACACAAAGACGGTTATTTAATGTATCAAGGAAAAATTTATCAATAATTGCAGCAAGGTATACTTTCCATCAGCAATTTCATTCGGTTTTGGCGCTGTTTCTTGTCCCCATAAATACTAGGAAAGCACTTTCTCTGCATAGTTACCTTGCAAAGACAATGGTTGAACGGTTTTGTTTGTCATAAATAAACTCCTATATGTTAAAAAATGTAAGAATAATCTTACTGTTAGATTGTTCCTTTATCTATCGGTTGTTTAGGAATACAAGATAATTCTTTCAAATATTGCTTGCGAATATAATCACCTTCTGTTTTACGCTTTGCTATTTTTTCTTCTACCCAATCACAGCCAGTAAGCGGTAAAGTGAAAATCAAGAATAAAACAATCGTTTGAAGTTTTATCTAATTAAATCCTGTTTGAAGATGACAAATGACTGAACATTTCTGCGGCAGATACCATAAAAACATGGATATGCTATTGAATTTCATTCAAACAACATTTTCAGCCTGCTTGTTCATTTAGATGTTGGGTTGTATTTAGCATGGGTATCTTTATTCAAAATCACGCATTGCATTACCAACAACACAATCGATTATACATAGATATAAAAAAACCACAAAATCAAAACAAGAAAAAATTGACCGTAGCTGTAGATGTAGTAGTAGATCTGGCAAGGATTTGCGGTGATTTTTGGTTTGTTTTTGGCGTGTTACATTTTTGCGACAAAAAATATTTCAACTGGCGTTTAATGATCTAACAACTCATTTTTAAGTATCACTTTTGTCATATGATAAAATGCCAGAAATATTTAAGGATAAATCGTAATGAACTTATGGACGCAAAAAAGCATAGATTTAGCGGGGCAAAGCAATTATTTAGACCAGCTTTATCGCATTTATCCGATGTCTGTTAATTTACGCCGTGAATTGTCTTTACAAACCCAAAATGAAATTCGCAATTATCTGAACAACAAAGATGGTAAAAATTTATTGAGAGTCTTATTAAAACAAGAAATTTTCCCTATTAAAGACAGTTATGTCTCCTACTTAAAACGCGACAAAACCGCCCTTGAACGCGCAATCCTGCAACCGTTAGCCGCTTGGCTGGTATGTTAATTGAAATGGGTTTTGATGAAATTTTAGATAAAACCACAACCCCCAAAGAAACCAATCGTCAAATTGGACCGATGTTTAAGAATTGGTTAGCAAGTGGTGTACTGGGTGTGCATGTTACGGATAATCCTGATGAATTTTTGAATTATCAAAGCAATATTATTTTGAATACAAGTGATAGCGCGATGGCAAATTTTGCCAAAAAGCATTTGGGCTATCAACATCATAAAGGTCTTGATTTTATTGGAAAATTTAATCAAACGATGATTATTGGTGAAGCTAAATTGTTAAGTGATTTTGGCGGTCATCAAAACGCACAATTCAATGACGCTATTGCCATTTTACGCACGGAATTATTACCTACTGAGCACAAAGTAAAAACAATCGCGATATTGGACGGTGTTTTGTATATCAAAAGCAATAATAAAATGTTTAATGAAATTTCAGCTTTTGCAGACGATGAAGTAGTAGTATCCGCGGTTTTATTGCGTGATTATTTATTTTCGGTGTCATAATGATAGAGTTAAGTTATTCCAACAAGCAGCCTGAAAGTCAGATTTTGCAACAATCGGCACAAATTTCGCCTATGAAATTGGACGAAACGCTATCGCTTTTGTTTGCATGCGATAATTTTCATGCATTATCTGTCCTGCTTAACAGCGGTTATCAAAAACGCATTGATTTAATTTACATTGACCCACCGTATAACACCCAACAGGTTTTTACCGTTGATAATGACCGAATAAGCACCATTAGTCGTGCCAATAGCGGTGTTATTGCGTATTCCGATAAATTAAGTATGAACGAATATTTAGAATTTATGCGTGAACGATTGATTTTAATGCGTGAATTGTTATCGGAATGCGGTTCTATTTATGTGCATATTGATAATAAAGTTGGGCATTATCTTAAAATTATTATGGACGAAATTTTTGGTGCGGAAAATTTCAAAAACGATATTGCACGAATTAAATCCAATCCCAAAAATTTTGCTCGCCGTGCGTTTGGTAATGAAAAAGACATGATTTTGTTTTATGCAAAAAATGCCAAGAAAAATATATTTAACAACATCACAATGCCATTAAGCGATGAAGATAAAGTAGAAATGTTTCACAAACTTGATGAAAATGGACGGCGATATAACACCGTGCCTGTTCATGCACCAGGTGAAACACAAAATGGTGAAACAGGCGCAATGTGGCGTGGGCAATATCCACCAAAAGGCAGACATTGGCGTAGTTCGCCTAATGAATTGGATAAATTAGACGCGCAAGGCTTATTGGAATGGTCTAAAAACGGAGTGCCACGCATTAAGAAATTTGCCGATGAACACAAAGGCAAAAAAATTCAGGATATTTGGCAATACAAAGACCCAGCATACCCCATTTATCCAACTGAAAAAAATACAGAAATGCTGAAAATGATTATTCAGCAATCGTCTAATCCTAGTTCCATCATATTGGATTGTTTTGCGGGTAGTGGTTCAACTTTATGGACCGCGCAATCTTTGCAAAGACGCTGGATTGGTATGGATATTTCTAATATTGCCATTTCAATCATACAAAAACGCATGGGATTATTTCCTGTGCAAGTGATTGAATGCAGTAAATAAAAAACTTTCAGGTTTCCTGAAAATATATATAATTAACAAGGACTAACATGCAAACTCATTTAGATCGTAAAGATACAATTAATTTAGGAAGTTTTTATACACCTAAATTTTGTGTTGAAATTGCTTATCAAATATTAGAAAAAGCAACTGATTTAAATAATTTTTTATTATTGGATAACAGTTGTGGTTATGGTGATTTTTTTATTAAAGAATTAAAATATTTAGGTGCAGATATTGACAGTCGAGCATTAGAAAAAGTCAATAAAAATATTCAAACTATTTGCACAAATTCTTTATTTGAAGTTAGTAGAAAAAAATACAATATTTCAGATAATGAAAAATTGATTATCATCGGTAATCCACCTTACAATGATAAAACTTCTATCATTAGAAATGATATTAAACAAGATTTATTTCAAATAGATGAAAACTTAAAACACCGTGATTTAGGGATTTCTTTTTTGCGTTCTTATAATATATTGCAGCCTGAATTTATTTGTATTTTACACCCATTATCTTATTTGATTAAAAAGACAAATTTTAATGCTTTAAAAGAATTTAATAAAAATTATCGTTTGATTGACGGTGTTATTGTTAGTTCAGAAATTTTCACACCTAATTCGAGTACATTTTTTCCAATTATTATTGCATTATATCAAAAAAATAAACAAGGTATGGATTATGAATTTATTAAAAATTATTCATTCAAAATTTATCCTAATAACAAAATACTTCGTTTGAATAATTTTGATTTTATCAATAATTATGTTCAAAAATATCCAAACCATAAAGATACAAGACAAGAAGTCGCTTATTTTTATACCTTACGAGATATAAATGCATTAAAAAGAAGTAAAACTTTTTTAGATAAACCGCAGGCAAATGCTATTAAAGTTTTTGCAGACAATTTAAAATATTATTATTATATTCACCACTTTAAACAATTCGCTCATCAATTACCATTTTATTTTGGTAATTTAGATATTTTTATTAACAATGAAGAATTTTTATCTATTGCAGATGATTTTTCTCAATTAAAACCAAACAATAAAGTTCAAATGTACTTTGAAAGATTATTTAAGGAGTATGTATGAAATACGAATTTCCATTAAGCCAAGCAACTGGAAAAATCAGAATTAAAGAAAGGCTTGCTTTTTCTGATTATGGGCAACCTGTTGCTCCTACTAAAACCATTATCACGCCAAAGCATTATATTGAATGGCAAATAGGGTATGATAGAATTGTAGAAAAAAATGAAACCGTACATTTTGTTGGTGCAAATGGTAAAAATAAACAAATTTATGAATTAAGTGAATTTTTGCAATTTGGATTGCAAGAAAATATCATCAAATATGATGAATTAAAAGAATTACGCAATACTATAAATCGTTATAGTATTTTTATTGATGAAAAGGAAAAAATAAATAGAGAGCATTTTATTTCAGAAAATATCAATAACATAGAATTTTTGAAGTCAAGAGTTTCTTATCCGCTTTTAATTCACAAATTTCAAATTCAAGATAGTTTGTGTGAAATTATTGTGCGTGAAAAACAAAGAGCAGTTGGTACAATGCCTATGCTGTATTTTTGTGTACCATTAAGTGTATTGCAAGATAAAGACGGAAAATACAGTTTTATAGGTAGAAATATCAAAAGCAAAGAAAATGGTTATTTGTTAATTAACTCAAATAATATCAAAATGTTTATGAAAATGTTTCAAATATTTGGTATGTTGAGTGTAAATCATCAAAAAGATTGTTTGTCAATTTTAGATTATTTATTGAAATAATTTTTTCAGGTAGCCTGAAATGAATATTTTTTCTAATTTACCAAATGGAATATTAAAAATGATGAATAATGCAAAATCAACACGCAATAAAACAATCAATACTTCTATTGAAGAAGGACAAGACTATTTAAATCAATGTGTTTCTATTTCTGATAAAGTAGAAAACATACAAACAATTAAAAATAAAACTATTTATGGCGATTTATTTAATATTATTCCTATGCTACCTGAAAAAAGTATGGATTTAATTATTGCCGACCCCCCATATAATTTAACCAAAAAATTTGGTGAAAATACTTTCAATAAGACAAATAATGATGAATATGAACAATATACTCGTGATTGGTTAAACTTGGTTGTTCCATTATTAAAAGATAATGGTTCAATTTATATTTGTTGCGACTGGGAAAGTAGTTTAATTATTGGGCGTGTTTTATCGGAATATTTAACGGTACGCAATCGTATTTCTTGGCAAAGAGAGAAAGGGCGTGGTGCAAAATCAAATTGGAAAAATGGAATGGAAGATATTTGGTTTGCTACAAAATCAAAACAATACACATTTAATTTAGATGCAATAAAAGTGCGTAGAAAAGTGATTGCTCCGTATAAAATTGACGGCAAGCCAAAAGATTGGACTGAAGATATGAATGGTAATTATCGTGATACTTGTCCGTCTAATTTTTGGGACGATATAACCATTCCCTTTTGGTCTATGCCTGAAAATACCGCTCATCCAACGCAAAAACCTGAAAAATTGATTGCTAAATTGATTTTAGCAAGTTCAAATCAAGGAGATATAGTTTTTGACCCTTTTTTAGGTTCAGGTACTACTTCGGTTGTGGCTAAAAAATTAGGACGGAACTATATTGGCATAGAAAAAGAACCACAATATTGTATTTGGGCAGAACAACGCTTAATAATGGCAGAAAATAATCATTATATTCAAGGGTATACAAATGGTGTATTTTGGGAAAGAAATTCACTCTCTGAACAAAATGGTCAAAAAAGGCTAAATGTGCAAAGCAAAAATGAAGAGTTTGTTTTAATTGGATAAGGAGAGCAAAATTGTACTACAAAGCAAAAATTGATGAACTTGTATCTTTTATTCGTGAAAATAACGGCATTTCTGATAAATCAAAATTAACAGATTTAGTTAAAACAAGATTTAATCTAACAAAAGATAGAAGTGTCTATTATTGTAATTTTTTTGCTATTCGTTTTTGTAAAGCAAATAATCAAACTTTTAGTAATACAGTGCTATCATTATCTTCATTACAGAAATACGATAATAAACCATTTATTGTTTGTTTAGTTACAAATACTGAAAACTATTTATTTTTGGCAAATACAACATTTTTAAATAAAATAAGTCATTCATCACAAACATTAAGAGTAGATAACATTAAAGGAAGTTTTAATGGAAGTGATATAATGCGAAATTTTGAAGAATTTAAAAATATTCCAGAAAACTTTGAATTTTTATTTACTTCTCATGAAAATTATTCTTTTGAAGATAATTTAATTAGATTAGTGGAAAATACAAATAATATTTCTGCAACAGGTAGTAAATTTATTCCTAATGATATTGAATTGGAAAATATTAAAAATTCAATTCAACGAGCAAATGATTTTATTCATTCTAACTGTTTTAATCTTTTAGAAAATGAATTAGAACAGAAAGTCAGTAGTGTTTCATCTGAAATTGCAATCGCAGCATTTATTGAAAATGTTAATTTAAGGGGAAGAATTATTGAATACTTAATTACATCTCCTAATGATTTAAAAGTAGATTTAATTCAGGCATTGCATAATAATCAACCACTGCCTAAAATTTATACCGCAGATAAATTAGGAGATTATGAAAAAATATTTCCTGATTTTCATACTCAAACAGATATAAAAACAAAAATAATGTTTTTATCAAGCAACCCCAAAGGTTACAATATTGATAAATTATTAGAATTTTTATCAAAAGAAAACACTGTTTATTTAATATTTATTGTTGCTATTAACGAACAAAAAGAAATAAACACGCAATTATGTTCAATTTTTAATCAATAATTACTCAAAGGGACACGAATAATAAAACATTGGGCTGGTAGAAATTCTCGTGGAGTTACACAATTTGACGGTAAAAATCTTATTGAAATTGTAACAGATTTTGATAATACAATTAACATAGATAAATCTATAAAGTTTATCGATGACTTTTTGAAATAATTTTTCAGACAGCATAAAAACAAAAAAATCCCCATTCAAATGGGGATTTTTATCATCACAAGGCAATATATTACTTACCGCCTTTGGCAACTCTTCTCCAGTGGTGCAACAACGGTTCGGTATAGCCTGACGGTTGGGTTGTGCCTTTGAAAATCAAGTCGCATGCGGCTTGGAATGCTGGGGACTTATCAAAGCGTCCAACCATTGGGGTGTAGGCTGGATCACCTGCATTTTGTTTATCCACAATCGCTGCCATGCGTTCCAAAGTTTGGCGTACTTGTTGTTCGTTGGTAATGCCGTGATACAGCCAGTTGCACACATGTTGGCTAGAAATACGCAAAGTGGCACGGTCTTCCATTAAGCCGATATTGTTAATGTCAGGCACTTTGGAACAGCCCACACCTTGCTCAACCCAACGCACCACATAACCTAACAAGCCTTGACAGTTATTGTCCAACTCTTGTTGAATTTCTTCGGCACTCCAATTTGTGTTTTCTGCCACAGGCACGGTGAGAATGTCGTCCAAAGTTTCAACAAAACCTTTTGCCGCAATCGCTTTTTGTACTTCAAATACATTGACTTGATGATAATGCAAAGCATGCAAAGTTGCGGCAGTAGGAGACGGCACCCATGCGGTGGTTGCACCTGCTTTGGGATGTCCGATTTTTTGAGCGAGCATTTCTGCCATCAAATCAGGCATTGCCCACATACCTTTGCCGATTTGGGCTTTGGATACCAAACCGCATTTCAAACCGTTTTGAACATTGTTGATTTCGTATGCGGCAAGCCATTTGCTATTTTTCATCTCGCCTTTACGCACCATCGCACCTGCTTTCATCGAAGTGTGGATTTCATCGCCTGTGCGGTCTAAAAAGCCTGTGTTGATGAATACCAAGCGTTCGCTGGCGGCTTTGATACATGCTTTTAAGTTAAGCGTAGTGCGGCGTTCTTCGTCCATCACACCCATTTTGAGCGTATTTTTCGGCAGTTTGGTCAAAACTTCCACTGCGGCAAATAAATCGTTAGCAAATGCTACTTCTTCTGCACCTTGCATTTTGGGTTTGACAATATACACGCTGCCTGAACGGCTGTTTTTATTCTCGGTGCGAGATAAATCAAACGGTGCGATTAAACCTGTCATCACGCAATCTAAAATGCCTTCAGGAATTTCGTTGCCGTCTTTATCCAAAACCGCAGGCGTAGTCATCAAATGTCCGACATTGCGAATTAACATTAACGAACGACCGCCCAATTTAAATGTGCCTGAATTATCAGGTTTAGTGTATTCACGGTCAGGATTGAGTTTGCGGGTGAAAGTTTTGCCGTTTTTGGTAACTTCTTCGGTTAAAGTGCCTGTCATCAAGCCATACCAGTTGCGATACACTAGCGTTTTATCTTCGCCATCAACTGCGGCAACCGAGTCTTCGCAGTCCATAATCGAAGTCAAAGCCGCTTCCATAATAATATCTTTAATGCCCGCAGGGTCTTGACTGCCAATCGGCGTGGTTTTGTCGATGATAATATCGAAATGCAAACCGTTGTGTAAGAAAAGCAAAGAAGAAGGTGCGTCTGCCGTGCCGTTATAGCCCACAAACAAAGACGGCGTTTGAAGTTCTGTTTCTGCTCCTGCCACAACTACTTTCAGGCTGCCTGAAACCACTTTATACGCCGTTGCGTCTTTATGGCTGCCTGAAACCAACGGAATAGCGTTATCCAAAAAGTCGCGTGCAAAAGCAATCACTTTCGCACCGCGTTTGGGGTTGTATTCACGACCCACAGCCAATTCGCCTGATTGTTCAATCGCATTTGTGCCGTACAAAGCGTCATACAACGAACCCCAACGCGCATTCGCTGCATTCAAAGCGTAGCGAGCGTTCATAATTGGCACAACCAATTGCGGACCTGCTTGGTGCGAAAATTCAAAATCCACATTTTCAGTGGTGATTTGAAAATCTGCTGGTTCGTCTTGCAAATAGCCAATTTCTTTCAAGAATGCTTTATAAGCGGCAGGGTCAGTGATTTTGCCTGGATTTTTTTCGTGCCAAGCGTCAATTTTGCTTTGCAATTCATCGCGTTTTGCAAGCAAGGCTTTATTGCGTGGTGCAAATTCAGCCACAATCTTGGCAAAACCGTCCCAAAATTCCGCGGACGACAAATTACCGCGTTTTGGCAAAATTTCTTCAATAAAATCATAAAGTTGTTTATCAGGTTGCAAACCTGATACAGATACTCTTTCAGTCATAAAAATTCCTTTGTTGGTTTATTAAAGGGCGAAAAAAAGCGTGAGATTATCAGAAAACAATAATTTGCGTAAGCGATAATCACGAAGCTTACTATTTTTACCGTGAAAATATCTTTTGATAATAAATTCGACGGTAAGGAGAATTTTTTGCGGCAGGGTGAAAATATTAAATCAGGCATATTTATTACTCACTATTAGGAATAATTTCTGCACCTGTCGGAGCAATTTGCAAGCGACTTAAATTTTTGATTTTTTCTGGCTGATATTTTTCGATTACGGCTTTTAAGTAATTCTCATCTTGGTGATAAATCAAAAGCATTCCCGCATTTTCACCCAATGTTGCGCCTGCACCGCTAATTTTTGCCGCACCGCCTGTAGCTTCAATTTTGCGGATTAAATTTTGCGCTGCTTCGGGCACAACTCCGATTTTGCAAAGTAGGCGATGATTTTCCCGAATGGCGGAGATTAAATTTTCGTCTTGTGGATTTTCGGTTTTGAGTAAATTGCAAATTTCCTTGCATACGGCACTGAAATCTCGCCATAAGGCGGTATCTTCTGCGAAATGTCTGCGGACAAAACTGACGCATTCGCCCGTGCTAGTAGCGGGAATTCCGTGTAAAAAAGTATGGAAATTTTCTTCTATATTTGCATATTTATCAGTTGCGAACTTTTCAGGTTTTGCGGCATTTAATTTAATTATTCCGCCGAAAGTAACGGTTGCTGCATCGAGCGCGGAACCTTTACCGTGCTGCAATCGTTCGCAAAAGCGCACGGTTTCGAAGAATTTTTCCGCATTCATTTCAGGCAAATCGAGTAGATGCAGGCTTAATTTCAACATTGCCGCAACCGCTGCTGCCGAAGAGCCCATTCCAGCACCGAGCGGAATATCGGATTTGCTTTCGATACGACCAGGTTCGGGTAGCGGAAGCGGTAAATGTGAAGCTGCGACGGTGAGGGAATAGAGCAATAAATCATCGGGGCGGCTCAAAATATTGCGCACGGGAAGATTGCCTTCTAGGAATAATTCAAAGCGTTTATCGAGTTTATTTTTTAATTTTTTCAATGCCCCGAATGGACGTGGTTTTGCTTTTTCACCGTTGATGGAAGTTTCGAGTTGATTTTCCCGTTTTATCGGGATAAATGAAACGGTTGTGTATTTTGCAACTGCGCAGGCAAGAGCTTCTGCACCGTAAAGCACGCTATGTTCGCCCGTAATGATGATTTTTCCTGGACTGCGTGCCGAGTTGTAAATCTTTTGTATTTCCTCTGTCATTGTGTAATTGCTAAATTTTTAATAGCCGTTAAATGCCGCTTTTTGTGATTATTTCAACACTTACAAATAAAAAAAACCGTTTGCGAGACGGTGTTTTTTACTCAATATCACTATGAGCATATCTAAAAATTCGTCATTTTGAGCCGTAGGTGAAAAATCTCTATCGGCAGATTCTTCGTCGCTCAGAATGACGAGAGTAAAAAATAAATGTATATGTGCCGATATATCAAAAAAAATAAAAAGGGCGTGTCTAAAAATCCGTAAGCTAGACGATAACTTCGACTTTACCGTCGCTTGTTATTTTTCGTTTTGGATATTTCGGTTTTGGCGGATAGGGCAGGATAGGGCGGATTTCTAACTCTGCTTTAACCTCTTCCCAGCTCCAAAGCGAAAAATCATCGCGGGCATCAATACCGACATCGAGAGCTTTTCCAGAGAGTTGGATTGAACCGTGCGTATGACCGTAAATATGCCACCAACCGCGTTGTGCGTTGCGCCATTGGGCAAGCGGATAATGGAATAGCACGAGTTTTTGCTTGTCGATTTGGATTTCTTCGTAAGTTTTAATCCATTCGAAGCGTTCGCGGATATACGGGTCGCGGATGATTTCATCGTCGTGATTGCCAGCGATTAGACAAATTTTGCCGTTGAGTTCGGCAAGCAGGCGGTAAGTTTGCGCAAGTCCGCCGAAGGAAACATCGCCCAAGTGATAAACCAAATCGCCTTTTTTAACTTGTTTATTCCAAAGGGCAATCATTGCTTCATTCATTTCTTCGGCGTTATGAAAAGGGCGATCGCAATGTTTGATGATGGCTTGATGGAAAAAATGCGTATCGGCGGTAAAAAAAATATTCATAAAAACAAGCCTTTAATCCATTCGATATCTTGAAAATTGTCGCCGTCAGCGCTGATTAAAATCGCATCAAAACGGCAATCTGGCGGGGAGTCAAAATTTTGCGCTAAATATTCCGTAGCGGCAATTTTCCATTTGGCTTGTTTGGCTGCATTGATGGATTCGGCTGCGGATACCAGCGAATTTTTCTGCCGCATACGGACTTCAACGAAGACTAAAAATTCACCGTCTTGGGCGATTAAATCGATTTCTCCGCGTCTGGTGCGAAAATTGCGTTCTAAAATTTTCACATTATGTTTTTTTAGAAAATCTGCGGCAAAATTTTCACCGCGTAATCCTCGTTCGAGATGTTTCGGGATTTTTTTGTTTTTTTTATTGAACATTGCTGAAAATATTTTTCTTTATTGGATTTATTTTGGATTTTTATGACTGCGACACTTTTTGTCATTGCAACTCCCATCGGAAATTTGGAAGACATCAGCCGCCGTGCTTTGCGAATTCTACAAGAAGTCGAATTTATTGCCTGTGAAGATACCCGAGTTGCAAATAAGCTTTTAACGGCTTTGAATATTCCATCTAAACCGTTATTGCAATTGCATAAACATAATGAATTTGCCGTCTGTGAGCGGATTTTGCAAAAAATCACCGACGGCGCGAATTGCGCTTTAATCTCTGACGCTGGCACTCCGCTTATTTCCGACCCTGGCGCGATGATTACCAAAATGGCACAGGAGCGAGGAATAAAAATTTCCCCAATTCCAGGAGCTTCTGCTTTAATTGCGGCTTTGTCAGCATCGGGATTTGCTGCCGATAAATTCTTTTTTGCGGGATTTTTACCGCATAAAAAAAACGAAAAATTTCTTTATTTGCAGCAATTTCAAAACTATCCGCATACAACTGTTTTTTACGAATCACCGCACCGTATTTTGGAGACGATGGAAATTTTCCGTGAATTATTTCTGCCCGAACGAAAAATTTGTATTGCCCGTGAAATCAGCAAATTGTATGAAGAAATAATACAAATGCCATTATCTGAAACACAAAATTGGTTGCAGGAAAACGAAAATCGTGCTCGTGGTGAATTTGTGCTGATTTTGGAAAAGAGTAATGAAAAAGTGGAAGATGATGCGAAATTTTTAGAATTTGCCCAGGAATTGCAAGAAGCTGGGCTAACAAATAAAACTATTTCGCAAATGTTGGCAAAATATTGCGGTGCAAATAAGAAAAATATTTACCGCTATTTATGCGAGAGCTTGTCTAAAAATTCGTCATTTTGAGCCGTAGGCGAAAAATCTCTATCGGCAGATCCTTCGCTGCGCTCAGGATGACGAGGTGAAAAAAATAGAACTACTCTAAATTTAGATGCGCTCGCGAGTAAAAATGAATTAAATTGCAAAAAAAATCGGAGAACAAAAAATGCAAGGTCAATTATGGATTGTTGCCGCACCATCTGGTGGCGGTAAAACTTCTTTAATCGCAGAAACCAGAAGAGTGTTAAATAATGTTGTCGAGAGTGTATCTTATACAACAAGAGAGCATAGAAATGGTGAAATAAACGGTGTGCATTACCATTTTGTAACCAAGGAAGTTTTTGCCGTAATGAAAGAAAAAGGCGATTTTTTAGAATATGCAGAAGTATTTCATAATTATTACGGCACATCGGAAAGTTATATCGACGGATTATTAAATCAAGGTTTAGATGTAATCCTTTCAATTGATTGGCAAGGAGCCCAACAGGTGAGGAAAAAACGCTCTGATGTGAAAACCGTATTTTTGCTGCCACCGTCGCTTTCCGCTCTACGAGAGAGATTAGAAAAACGCGGTCAGGATTTTCCCGATATTGTCGAAAAAAGAATGATTGAAGCAAAAGAGCAAATCAGCCATTACAAAGAATTCGATTTTGTGATTATTAACGATGATTTTAATGTTGCTGCCAAAAACTTACAGTGCATAATTCAAGCCCATCGTTTGGAAAGAAAAAGACAAAATAACGAAATTGAATTATTGATAAAAAAACTAGAAACAGATAGATTTTAAGTATAAAACGGTGTGGAAAATGAATATAAAAGATATAATTAAATCAACTCGTAAGGTAAAAAAAATAAATAGAAGAGAGCATAAAAAAGGGGCTGTTTATATTTTTGCTTGGTCATTTGCGCTAATGCTTTTGTTTAATGTCTGTTTTGTGGATACTTCGGAAGGCGCAAGAGGGAAGAAAAAAATGGATGAACCCTTTGCACCAAAAGAAGTAGTGCAATGTAGATTGACAAAAATTGTCGATGGCGACACGGTTGAAGGGCTTTGTAACGGTCGCAATTTACGCATTCGTTTGACGGGAATTGATGCTCCCGAACGGGCGCAAAAACCGTGGGGGGCGCGCTCAACTAGCAATTTAAGAAAACTTCTGCCCGCAAAATCAAGCTTTTTACTAGTATCGCAAGGTGCGGATGTTTATCACCGCCAACTTGGAACGATTTACCAATTAACTTGTCCGCATCAAAATAATGAAAAATGCAATGTGAATTTGCAAATGATTACAACGGGTTATGCGGTTGCTTATAAGGGGGCGGATACTCCAATTGCTTATCGCAGAGCGCAGGAAAATGCGAAGAAAAAGAAAATTGGTATTTGGAGCAAACCAGGTTTGCAGCAAGACCCGAAAAAATATCGTCAGCAGACTAGATAAAAAATGATTGATAGGTAAAATTTAGAATAAAGCCAGTTGAGTTAAACAGTGGTGATAGTGTGATTTTCCTTGCGCAAGAGGGGAAGAATAATTCGGTAATTTGATGGCATAAGTTAGCTTTAATTCCTCGGCTTCAATTATCCATTTAGCTAGCTGTGAAAGCCGTTCTTCAACCGAACCTTCTGCTTTGTCATAATCTAAAACGACTTCTTCTGAATTAAGTTCCCCGCTAAATTGCTTTACTAATAAATCTCCCGTTCTTGCTGATTGTTTCCAAGCAACTCGCGATAAGCTATCACCTTGGCGATATTGCCGTAAAGAGTCCAATTCTTCTTCGCCAAGAGAGTTAAATTTTAGCTGCTCATCCTTATTTTCTTCGCCCTGATAGTTGTAGGGAAGGGGTAAATTTCCGTCTGGTTTGGGATAAACAATAATTTCGCCTTTAAGTAAAAACCAATTCCAAGAAATAAATAAATCAAGCGGAATGGTAGTTGCAATTTCCAAAGGTTGAAGTTTTAATCTGCCGCGAGTAGAAGTGTTTTGCCGTAAGAGTAGAATTTTTTTTTCATCAGGGAGCAAGTTTTCACACTCAACACGGTCAAAATTATTTTTAATAAAAAAACTAGCGGTGCGATTTTTAGCTTTCACCGCAAGATTAAAAACCGCTTGCTCACCGCAAAAAACATTTGAACTTGTAAGACAATTTATTTCAATTTCCGCGAGATTGCTAGCGGTGATGGTCGCGGTAAAAATTCCCAAAACCGCGAGCATAAACACAAAAGCATAACCAAGATTGATTTGATGATTGGCAACCCAGAGAAATAAAACAATCAAAGTGCCGATATAAGCAAGCCCGAAATAAGTCGGCACAATCGGAATTCGTAGGGATTTTTTTACGGTATGAACCGCCACTTCTGAAGTTTTTCTAAAAGCGCGGTCGCGAATTTTTTCGATAAAACCGCGTTTTTTTGCTTTTTTGCCCATAAATTAAGCGTGAAGAGTGTAAAAATTATAACGGAACAGCTGTGTTTTCAAGGATAGAGAGCACTTCTTTTTCAACATTTTGTAAATCAGAACTGCGAGTCGGAAGACGGTGCGCTACAACCGCTGGAAAAACTTTTTGAATATGCCGCGGTAATACGGCATTTTCAGTGTCTAAAAATGCTGCGGCTTTGGCAGCGCGAATAACACCTAAACCTGCACGAGTAGAAAGTCCGCGGATGAAGAAATTGCTTTCGCGGGTTGCGGTTAGAAGTTTTTGCACATATTCGGCGCAGTGTGCGGAAATTTGCACTTCATTTGCCTGTTTTTGTAAATCCAAAATCGCTGCGCTATCCAAAATCGGCTTAATTTCTTTCAAGAGCACTTCGCGGCTAGTTGCGCGCAAAATTTCAATTTCTGCCTGCTGTTCTGGATATCCCAAGGAAAGTCGCATCAAAAAACGGTCAAGTTGGCTTTCTGGCAAGGGATAAGTGCCGACTTGTTCAAGCGGATTTTGGGTAGCGATTACAAAAAACGGCTCTGGCAAAGGGCGCGTTTCCTGCTCTACGGTTACTTGCCGCTCTTCCATCGCTTCCAAAAGTGCCGATTGGCTTTTCGGCGAAGCACGGTTAATTTCATCGGCTAGTAACAACTGCACAAATATTGCACCTGTATTGAATGTTAATTCCTGTGTATGTTGATTTAATACAGAAAAACCGATAATGTCAGCGGGCAGCAGGTCGGAAGTGAATTGCACTCGTCCGAATTGCAATCCTAATGTTGCGGCGAAAGCCTTGGCAAGGGTGGTTTTGCCAGCACCGGGCAAGTCTTCGAAGAGAATATGTCCGCGAGCAAGCAGGCAAATCATCGCTAAATCGATAATTTCATCTTTTCCGATAATGATTTTTTTGATTTGTTCGGAAGCGGCTTTTAATTTTTCAATATTTGACATCAGTTTGGTTTTCCGTTTTAGGTTTTAATGTTGTTTTTATAGTTGCTCCAATTCAAAATAGACGAGGAAGTGAGGCGAAGCTAACGAAGTATTACTTTGAAGTGGAACTATTATTAAGATAAAAAACTATTCAAAATTTCTCTACTCTTTGCGCTAATTTTTATCCCCTCTACCGCTTTTTTTAAGTCTGATTTTTGCGTATATTCAGCTAATATTGGACGGATTGTGGAATATTCCATTTCTTCTTGGAATAAAAGCACAATTAATACTTTTTGCCGTAAAGTGGAATTTGTGAGGATTTCAATTATTTCCTTATCGATAATTTCTAACTCTTCTAATGCAATTTTAGCTTGCAAGGCGATGAATAGTTGTTCTTTTTCAGAGAGTTTTTTGAAATCAATTTTTTTATTTTTTATGAAGCAAGCTAAATTCGGATTATGTTTTTCGTCTAATAATTTAGTTAAATTACCGTGAAAAATAGTCATATCGTGGAGTAAAAAATCATCAACGCATTTTTCTAATACTGGTGCGGTTATTTTTTCTAGGGCTGATACCGATATTTTTTTACACTCTTCCTTGATTTTTTTTACATCGTTGGCGTAAATTAAAAGTTCAGAAACATCCTTGCAAAATTCTATAGTTCTATATTGTGCAATCACATAACGGCAATTATTTGCAAGTTCTAATAAATCGGTATCTTTTGCGAGTTCTGCAATTCTTTTGGCAGCGGTGGCTTTAATTGAATTATTTACGGCATAACCGAATTGATTATAGATTTTTGGAGTATTTTCTGACATTTTTTTGAAGTCCTGATATTTTTTTGGAGTGCGAAATTATTTTTTATTTTCAATGAGTTAAGGATTATAGCAATTATTTTTTCATTATTTGTTTAAGCGCGGTTTTAGCTTCTTCCATCAAAGATTGCTTATCCAAATCTTTGATGATTTCGTTAATGAGTTCTTTTGCACCGCCAGTTCCCCAAGATGCCCCTTGTTCGAAGTATTTTTCTGCTGCTTTACCGATAACCGTTGAGCCGTAAAAAGCGACTCCTCCCTGTGCTCCTGCGGTAAAAATCGTTGATAAACCGCCAGAAAGTCCCTTCAAAACCGAGGACAAAATATGCACGCCATAAACCGTTCCCATCAGCACCCCAGTTTGCACCGCAATAGTGCGTAGCAAGGTGCCAGCCTCGTTTTTGGTCATTTCAATGCCATAGACCTTGGAAAGGTGAAAAATCATTGCGCTATCGGCAGCAAGAGCGAGTAAATCTACGGCTGGGATTGGATTTACGGTTACTCCGACCGCTTTTATCAAGGCGTAATAACGAATAATTCCGTCGGCGATGGATTTTTTGGCGCGCACGATTTCTGCGCCAATTTTTTCCGACAAGCGTCCTGCGAAAATTCCCGCGTTCAGCGCGGCATAACTTTGACCGCCCGTTTGCAAAATTTGCCAGAGCGCACGGCGTAATTCTTCGACTTGCGGTGGGGGAGAAAAATAGCGTTCTTCTTCGCCGCCGTCGGGGAGTTCGATGATTTGCAATTGTTTTTCGGGCAGGGCAGCGGCGGCAATAACCGAATTTGCTCCGATTAAATCTTTGGCGCGCGATTGCAAATGCATTAGCAATTCTGAACATTCGCGCGCACCGTAACGGTCAGCCTTATTGAGCACCAAAACTATCGGACGGGAATTTTCATACAAGCTCTGCAAGGCATCAAGCTCAATATCGGTCATATCACCATCGACGACAAACAGGATTATGTCGGCATTTTTCGCGACTTCCTCGGCAATTTGTGCCCGTTCTTTACCGTCAATTTCGTCGATTCCAGGTGTGTCGATGAGAAAAACACCGCCCGAGTCGAATGTTTGCCAAAGCGTATGGGCACTTTGCTTGGTATGACCATTGAGAACGGATACGGAAAAAATTTCTTCGCCAGCAAGCGCATTGAGTAGGGCGGATTTACCAACGCTTACTCGCCCGAATGCCGCGATGTAAATATGACCGCGATCTAACTTATCGAGCAGGCGTTGCAATTGACGAAATTCTTCCCCGAGCCGTGCTTTTCCTTCTTCTGTGATGCGTTTGTCAGAAATGAGTTTGGAGAGCGTTTCACGGGCTTTTTCAAGATGCCGTTTGCCTTGTTCGGCATTGGTTTCCACAATATTTTTTTTGCCGTTATTTGCCGTATGCGCCTGCGCTTGCGGTTTATTTTCGCTGGATTTTGAAGAGCTTTTCACGGCGTATTTCCTAGGATTAAAGCTGATTGTTATTGTTAGAAGTGTTAGAAGTTGCGGATTTGAGTAAGGATAAAGCGCGCTGCTCTAAATTGTCAGCAAGTCGGGCATCGAATTTTTGCATAACTTCTGCCGCGGTAAGCGTTGATTGTCCCTGAACCTGTCCTGCCATCGCATCGGCTATTGCCAGTCCCAAACTATCAAAAATCAAACCGTAAGCGATTGCGTGTGTCGCACCGCCTAAAACCGTGCCCACACCAGGAAAAGCTTTGCAAATATTACCTGCAACCGCAAGCAAAAGCGTGATATGCGTTTTTGCCTTGCCAGTTGCTTCGGTGAGTAAGGTTTGAATATCAACTTCCTTAATCGGAATACCGTAAAGCTTACCCAGTGATTTCACCATTCCCATACCGAGATAGCCTTGAATAATCACATCGGTACCAGGTCCCACCGCAGCCATACCGCCAAAAATCGCTTTTTGTGCATAAGCTTTCACAATCGCTTTGGCGCGGTCGGAGCGGAAATCGGCAATTTGTTTGCTCAAAGTTTCATCGGCAAGTTCAATCAAAGCTTGGCGTTGTTTTTCGCCGAGTTCGCCGCGCCGTCCTTCGATATCGGCAAAAACCTGCAACAGAGCCGCAACATTGCCTTTACTCATTCGCTCTTCGGATGCCATAGAACCGTCCGCGAGAACTTTATTTACCGTGCGTAAATAGCTACTTTCGGTAAAAACTAGCGGTGTGCCAGCTGGCAGCACAGCGGAAATATGCGCTTGCAAAAGTTCGCGATCCTGTGCGCTGTAACGGTTAGCTTTATTGAGCACCGCGACCAAGGGCTTATTCCATTTATGCAAAAGTTCCAAAGATTCCTTGTCGGATGCGGTGATATCTTGATCCATCACATAGCAGACGATATGCATTCGGCGGGCATCGTTGAGCAATTCACTATCCAAATGTGCGACCGACTGCGCTAAATGCGTGCCAGGCATATCGGATAAAGTTAAATCAAGATTGCCAAGACGGTATTGATATCGTTCGATTTCTGCGGTAGAGCCGCCGATAATCGAAACTTCGACTTTGGCATCGGGAATAATCGTGCGAATTAGTGAACTCTTGCCCGTGCTGATTTTTCCGAAAAATGCAATTTCCAAACGCCGCGGTTCTTCGCCAGTTTCCGCTTCGATGGAATTTAGTTGCGTTTCAATTGCTAGTGCGGAAAAACCGCTCTCCCGTGCATCTTCGAGCTTTTCACGCACCGAATCGATTGTCGGACGAGTGAGTATTTCTTCTTTTTTTGCAATTGTTTCGGACTTGCCGAAGCGGTAGATTTTCCAAAATAGCCAGCCGATTGCCGCGCTAATCATAGAAATTAAAAGTAAATACGGTATCCACCACCAAGCGGGCAAGCGTTGAATTCGCTCGTAAATACTCAATCCCAAATCGGTAATCTGAAAAATTACCAAACAGACCGCGGCGACCGTCATCACCGCCAGCAAAATAAATATTCGACGCAATAATTTGACGCTATTCATCGTTTAAGAACCGTCAGTGTTTTTGAAATAGGGCGCGGCGTTTATCGAAAATTGGCTATCGAGGCGACGAACTTTGCGTTTTTCATAATCGAAAGTTGCCATTTGCGTTGCTGCTCGCGCGATTTTGTTGTTTTTGCCGTCATAAACTTGATATTCCAAGGTAAAAGTTGCGGCAGTAACTTCGCTTACCAAAATTTCAACCCGCAATTTTTCGCCCAAAAAGGCTTCGTTGAAATATTCCACAAACAAACGCCGCATAATCAAGCCGCAGCCGAAACAATCTTGCTCGCCTTTTGCACCGATGGCATCAAGAAAATTAAGTCTTGCTTGATGGAGCAAAGTTACTAAATTGTCGTGTCCAAGATGTCCGCCGTAGTTGATGTCGCCAATGCGCACCGTAATTAAAGTTGCAAAAGCTTGACTATTAGCTTGTGCTGAATGCATTTTTTATCCTTCAATTTTTTTATAAATGTTTTGAAATTTGGTTACCGCTTCGGTTTGTCGGCAACTTCATTACGCAGATAGTTTAATAAAACACTCTCACGGCAAGTCTGCCAAGAAACTAAATTAAGCAGGGAAAAAGCTTTTTCGGCATTCGGTAAAAGTTCAGGAAAAATAAATTCCGCTTTATCAGAGAGAAAATCCTGTGATAAATAAACCGTTGCGGAACCGAGTATGAGCGCATTTTTCGTATTCGCAAGCTCTTCAAAATCTTGTTGATTTAATAATTTATCCGCCGCGATTTGCCGTAATTCACCATTACAAACCTGATATTGCCCGCAGTAAATCTCGCTCATTCGGGCATCAAGGCAGGGGAGAATTATTTGATTTTCAGCCGCCGATATTTTTTCTGCCGCAAGGAGAGCTAAACTAGAAACTACGCCGAGTGGTAAATCACCCGCAATCGCCAAAGCACTCGCTGCCGCTGCCGCAACTCGCAAGCCCGTAAATCCACCAGGTCCAATTCCGACAATTACCGCTTCCAAATCAGCAATATCAATAGCAGCTTCTTTTAGCATCTCATCAATCAAATAGAGCAGAACTTCGGTGTGTTTTGCACCGTTATCAGGACGGAAAAAACGGGAAATAATTTTGTTACCGTCAATTTGCAGAGCACAACTGGCATTTTGAGTTGAAGTATCAAGTGCGAGTAATGGTTGGTTGAAATTTAATTCCATAGAAGTATTTTTGAGAGAATATGCAAAATTGTTTATTGGGTATATACAAAAGGTTGTGTCTAAAAATGCGTCATTTTGAGCCGTAGGCGAAAAATCTCTATTGGCAGATTCTTCGCTGTGTTCAAGATGACGAGGGTAAAAAAAATAGAATTACCCTAAATAGATGCGCCCTTAAATCAACAAGATATTAAATAAAAATGGACATAAAAACCTTAAAAACCGCTTTTCATTTATCAATTCCCGTTTTAATGGGCTATATTCCGCTGGCGATGGCTTTTGCCGTATCTTGGTGTCAAGCTGATTTGCCCATTGTTTTGGCTTTGCTTGCCAGCTTGATTGTTTATGCGGGATCAGGTCAATTTTTATTAGTCGGATTATTAGCGGTTAGCACTCCGATTATTTCCATAATTATTGCCACTCTTGCGGTTAATTTAAGGCATATTTTTTACGGTTTATCATTTCCGAAAGATAGCTTTAACGGGCATAAATTTCTTTTGTCGTATTGCGTTTTTGCCTTAACCGATGAGGCTTTTTCTTTGATTTCTAGTTTAGATAAAAAAGCGGATTATCGACTTATCTTTTTTATTTCCCTCTTATGTCATTTTTATTGGGTTGTTGGCACAATTTTAGGTCTTATTCTCGGAGAATTTATACCTAAAAATATAAACGGTTTTGAATTTTCTTTAACCGCATTATTTGTGGTGATGTCGCTGAATTATTTACGCTACAAAAAATTGCGTCCTGCCTGCTTTATCGGCACGATTTCGGCGGTTTTTGCGTTATTTATAGTGTTTTTGTGTAATACAAGTAGCAATAATTTCCCCGCAATTGCGATTTGTATTCTACTCTTTCTATTATTTATCATACCTCGTCGCTATATTTTTCACTACTCTGGCAGTCAAAAATGATTATTCATAATTCCATCGATACGGTAATAAATCAAGATTATTTTCTAAATAATATCCTTCCAGAAAAAGGAAATTATTATTTCATAAGCGCAATAATATTGGCAGCTCTTGCGACAGTTTTTTTACGCTCTTTGCCATTTTTATTGCTTAAAAAAGTCGAAAAATATAAAGCGCAAATTGATTTTATTGCTGCGGTAATGCCTGCGGGAATTATGCTAATTTTGGCAGCATATTGTTTGTTTTTTTCAGTGAGAAAGGGCAGTTTTTTAGAAATTACGGTAAGCTTTATTTCATTATTTATCTTGATTTTTGCCGAATATCGCCTGCATCGTCCCGTATTTAGTATCTTGCTGGGATTATTTATTTATGTTATGGGACAAAGTTTTATTGCAATACATTAAAAAATGTCAAGTGTTTCATAAATAAATAATTGAAGCAACTTGCAAATTCTGCGACAATTTTTGTTCGTCAAAATAAAAATGCGACAAAAATTGTCCCAGTGCGGCAAAATCTGTATAATCGCGACAATTTTTTTCACATTGATTTCAATCTTCTTACATTTTTTACTATTTATGGCTTTTGTATCATCAGATTTGAGTGATTATTTGCAGTTTTCTATGCCGATTTGGCAAGCACCACTGCCGTTTGAAATTATTTCTGCTGAATTTTCAGGACAAATTTCTGACACAGGCGGTGTCGGAATTATCCGAGTGGGCGAAGCTGAAACCGCGGCAAATCTCGAAGAAAAACTGCAAAAATATTCAAAAAAACATAAAAATCCCGCAATTTGCTTTACTCACCGTCTTCCGCATTATTCCGAATTCAAAAAATCAAATAGCCAGCATTTTGAACAACTTGCAAGACAATACTCCATAGAAAGTATTGCGAATGGAGACAATTTCCTTGATTTACTAGACACCGCGCTTGGCTTTTCACCGCGGCTGGTCGGCTTTGCAAATGGTATTCCCGACCGTGATGTTTTAAGCTTTATCCGTAATTCAGGTGCTTTGACATTTGCAGTTTGTCATTCCTTGATGGAGGCTTTAACAGCGGAAGAATACGGCATATCCTGTGTCGTTTTACAAGGAACGGAAGCGGGCGGCGAGCAATTTCATTTTGCAAACAATTTGCCCGTAGAGCGTCAAAGTGGCTTGATACTTCTGCAACAATTACGGCAATTGTCGAATATGCCGATTATTTTGTGGTCTCCGATAGCGCACGGTGCGGATATCGTTTCAGCGATAATTTTGGGAGCACAGGCGGTGATGGTAGATAGAATTCTTGTTCGTTCGGCACTTTCCGAAAATGCGAGAAAGTATCTAGATAGTAAGACAGAATACGATTTACGCTGTGATACGCAATACACTGCACGCAAAATGCGCTACATTCCTGCGGAAAATGCAACTGTCTTACATTTGCCTGATATATCTTCAATTGAAAGAGAAATAATCGCAAGTGAATATTTACGGGCAAATCCAGAGCAAATTCCATATCCAGTATGTGTAAATAACAGCAATTTACCGACAAAATTATCAGAGCTTTTTGCAACTTTAAGCCAGCAAGCAGGAGAAATTTTGCAAAGATGATTCTTGAATACGCAGATATTAGTTTTGATGAGCAGCAGGTCAAAAGTAATACTTATGACGACATATATTTCAACGCTGATGGAATTTCAGAGAGTCAAGCTGTTTTTATCGAAGGTAATAAATTAGTCCAGAGATGGAAGAAATTGCCGCGCCATAGTCGTTTTACGATTGCGGAAATTGGTTTTGGAACGGGACTTAATTTTTTCACTACCGCCTCGGAGTTCTTTAAGGAAGCACCAGAAGATGCAATTTTGAGTTACTGCGCGGTGGAGAAAAATCCGATAAAACTGCAACAGTTGAAAAAATTACATCGCGGTTGGCGGCATCCGCAATTGCGTGAAGCTTTGTATGCACAGTATCCGCACAATCATGCAGGTTTTCATTTAATCAAAATTCATCCGCGAATTGATTTAATTTTGCTTTTTGATGAGGCGGAAATTATTTTGCCTGAACTTGCCGCAAGAGTCGATGCATGGTTTTTAGACGGATTTGCACCGAGTAAAAATCCTGATTGCTGGACGGCATACTTAGCAAAAATTATGGCAAGCAAAAGTTGGAGAGGCACAACTTTGGCAACTTTTTCCGTTGCAGGTAGCGTGCGGGAAAATCTACAAGAAGCAGGATTTTCCGTGCATAAAGTGCCAGGATTCGGTGATAAAAAAGAAATGCTTGTTGGCGAATATCGCAATTCCAACAAAAATGATGCTTTTTGGACGGATTTACCAGTGCCGAAACAGACGGTTGCCAGAAGAGTGGCAGTTGTCGGAGCTGGATTTGCTGGTGCAACGGTTGCAAATAGTTTGGCAGAAAAAGGTGTTCAAGTAGATGTTTTTCACGATCCGAAAAAATATCCGCCAGCTAGTGCTGTGCCGCTTGCAATTCCATATTTTCAACCGTCCTTGGTGGATACACCGATGCGGCGTTTGCATTTGCAATCTTGGTTACATTCTAATCGCATTTTATCTTGGATTAGCCGTGATGTGAAAATTTGGCAACCGCAGGCAATTACACTAGAAGCACTTGATGAAGTTGCAAGATTACGGCATAGAAGAATTTTCCAGCAGAAACTGTTAAATGACGATTATTGGCAACTTGATGCAAATGACAATATTGTTTTTTACGGTAGCGGAGTAATTCGTCCGCCGCAATTGATTAGATATTTGCTAAATCACGATAATATTATTGTTAAAAATGCAGCGATATCAAATTTGCATGAATTAGAACATTACGGATACGATGCGATTGTGTTAGCAACGGCATATCACAGTGAATTATTGCCAGCGAGATATGCTTCGTTATTAAAACCGCTGTTTGGTCAAGCAGTTATTGTGAAAGCTGAATTTCAACCATCGGTAACATGTAACCGTTATAGTATTCTGCCAAGTCCAGATGGAAAACATGCATATGTTGGTTCAATATATGCACCGAATGAATTACAAACAACCGCAAATCTGCAATATAGGCAAGAACTTATGCAAGTGTTTGCGGGAACTTATCCAAATAAAAAATTTGAACATAGTGAAGATTTTGCAGCTATCCGCGCTTCTTCATCTGATTATTTTCCGTTTATTGGACCAATGCCGCAAGCGGAAGAAGTTATCAATGATTACGGTATTTGGAGTAAAGATAGAAATATTCCTGTCAATGCTCCGATGCAGTATGCTGAACCAATTTGTTATATGCATAGCGGTTTGGGAAGCAAGGGAAGTTTGACTTCATTTTTAGGCGGAGATATTTTGGCTGCAATGATTTGCGGGATTGCACTGCCAATTCCAGCTTCGCTTTTGCCGAATATATTACCTGTTCGTAGTATTATTCGCCAGATAGTAAGAGGAACAAGCTGATGCTTGTTGTATTGAACTTGTTAAGTTAAAAATAAAAGGGAATAAAAAGTGAAAGCAATAATAATTATTGTCGCGATGTGCGCCGCGTATTATGGATTGAATTACTTCACACTTTCACAGGCAGCGATAGAAAGAATGGTTAAAAAAACATATATGCCATCAAAGGAAAGGGTTGAAGAACTTTGTTCATTTATTATACCAACAACAGAAGTTAATTATGTTGTGAAGGTAAATGATCATCAAGATGAGATTGCATCTAAATCAGCAGATACTTTGTGTAATTATTGGAAGTCATATGTTCCAAAAGGAAAAATTGATTGGCAAGATGTTACTGTGAAAAAGGTGAAAGTTGACAAAATAAATCAATTTCCTTATAATGCTGCCAACGCTGAAATTGATGTAAACTTGCGATATCAGGTTACTGGACATAGAATGAATAAAACTACTCGCAAAAATGAGAAGTTTATTGATGTTATAACGATACACAGAACCGAAAAATTGCAATATCGTCGTGGATTTATGGGGGGGTATGAATATGTTAAAATTGATGGTCGCGATGAAGTTACTCGTCCAGAAGAGAAAAAGCGTCGCTACTAGAATTTGAATTTTTTGTTATAAATGAAGGAATATCCTATGGAAACTAAACTTGTTGAAGCTTTGCATAAATTACTTGCAGATACATATGCTTTGTATATTAAAACGCAAAATTATCACTGGAATGTGGTTGATGTAAATTTTTATTCTCTGCATAAACTTTTTGAAGAACAATATTCTGATTTAGCTGAAGCAATTGATGAGATAGCTGAACAAATTAGAAAATTGGATCATAATGTAACCGCATCTTTATCAGAATTTTCAAAACTTACTTCAATATATGAACCGATAAAGTCATCTAATGCTGTTGATTTATTGCAAGATTTAATGAAAGATAATCAAACATTGATTGCGAGTTGTAAAGCGGTTATTGCTGTTGGTGAGGGAAGCACAACTGCTGATTTAGTTGCTGAAAGAATAGCTCAACATGAAAAAAATATTTGGTTTTTGAAATCTTCTATTAAATAAAATTGGAGACATACAAATATGAAAAAACTGTTTATATCTTCTCTAATTCTTTTTACTGCTAATTTATTTGCCCAAGTAAATATAAACAATGCTAGTGTAGAAGAATTATCGGCGATTAAAGGTATTGGTGAAAAAAAAGCACAAGCGATTATTGAGTTTCGTGAGAAAAATGGCGAATTCAAAACTGTAGAAGATTTAGCAAAAGTTAGTGGTATTGGAGCTAAAACTGTTGCTAGCTTAAAAGAAGACTTGATTATTGAAGGAGAAACAAATCTGGAAAATATCAAGAATAGAACTAAAAGTGTTAAAAAAACATTGAAAGCGGAGAAAACTGCTGATACACAAAAAATACAGCAAACTGCTGAAAGCAAAGCAGAACCCATACCTGCTGCCGCCGATGCCAGCACTGAAAAACCAGTAAGTGCAGCCAAGGCAGAAGATGCATCTGGGGAAGATAAAAATCCGAAAGATGAGGAGAAAAAAACTCTGCAATAAAAATTTTCAGATGTTTTTGTATATCAGTGAAAAGCCGCCAAAAAATGGCGACTTTTTTAGTAATAGTGCTATGTCGTCGATAAATTGTTGTTGATTTAGTCAATCTACATCAAAATTTGTGCTGTTTGTTTAATAACAAAGCGGCAAAGCTGCCACTTTGTTAGATTACTATTTCAACTTATCATCAGCGTAGATATTAAGTCTTGCACTATCTGCTGCTAAACGAACACCATCGATTACTCTAATTCCTTGACCATCGTTGAGATCGTAAGAAAGTATTTCTCTGCAACAACCAATTGTGTGTTCGGTAACAGTGTATGTTCCATCGCTGTTTGGTGTGTGCATTTCCGTTACATTTCCAAAAACTGCATCTCGCAACAATGACAAAGCAAAATCGTATAAAGCTTCACGGGAACTAAAAATAAGTTAGCGAAATCAGCACCAGGTGCATCACTTTGCTGTACTACAACTTTTAATTGATGACGCTGGTCATCAACAATTAAATCACCTGCATGATCTTCATCTGGCGACAATTCGATTATAGTGGGAAACCTTGTTTCATTCATTTCTACTTTTTCCCTTGATTTGAGTAATGAGAAGTTTGTTTGATTTGTTCAATGAGAAGAAAATCAAAAGCGGAGCAAAAACTCCGCTGTTTTGCATTTCATTTAACCATAATACCAAGCAATATTAATGGCATCTGCTAACCAATCATCAAAATTGTTACGAAAATCGTGAAATGGTAGTTCATTTCTATCAATCACTATGACAC
>JAFUTP010000008.1 GCA_017484165.1 Cardiobacteriaceae bacterium
CAGAAACGCCAGTTACCGCAGATAAACACGGTTTTCTTTATTATTTGTGGGAAACAGCCAAAGATTTTTCGCCTTACGGTGCATATCAAGAGTTAAAAGAGGCAGAAGGTTTTTGGGATAAGAGTTGGGCTCTTGCAGGTGTAATACCCCCAGTAAAAGCAGTTAAAAAGGGGCAACAAGTTGCCAATGCGGTTGATGAGCTTAATGATGCAAGAAAGGTTATAAAACAAGACCAAAAAGCAGTTCAGAAAGTATCAAAACAGGAGCAAGTTAAAGTTAATAAGGCAAAAGGTGATGCTTATGAACAAGAAGTTCTGAATAATGAAATAAAGCCTGCTAGCCAACAAACCGCACAACAAATAACCATCAAAACAGATAGTGGCAACAAAACAAAAATGGACATTATGGCGAAAGACAATGAGGGCAATATTAGATGTATCGAATGTAAATCATCTAAAACTGCACCTCTAACTAAAAATCAATCAAAAGCTTTTCCAGAAATCGAACAATCAGGCGGAACTATTGTAGGAAAAGGAAAACCTGGCTTTGAAGGCGGAACTAGAATTCCACCCACAAAGATAGAAATTTTTAGACCGAAGGAGTAAGTATGTCAATATTAGATGAAGATAAGATTGATATTATTTCTATCAACAATGAGGTTGCTAATCTTTATATCTGTGATCATCTAGAATGGACTGGCAATGAAGATGAAGACAATAAACACGCCTTACTGTTGCAAAGCAAAATAGAAACCTACATCAATGCTTATGAAACTGGTTATTTATTCAAAATTCAACCAGAGACAAAAGGAAAAAAAGTTGTCTTTATTATAATCAGCAAGTATTGCTTAAACACAAAAGGTATATGGTTTGTATCACAGGCAAGAAAATGGTTGCAAGCATCGAAATTCAGCGAAATAAGATTAACCTTTGAATGGTCTGATTATCGCGAATATAATTTATAAATTAAATAAAAACAGCGAAAGCCTAAAAACTTTCGCTATTTTTTATTCATAACAGATAAATTTCTATAACGCAAGAGTGCAGATAATCTTGCGGAAGGGGTTGGGAAAAATGCTGGGAAGTTTGCACACGCAACTACTAATTCCAGTGTTTATGATCCTATTTATGTAACTCCAAAAGGTGTAGCTGTAAAATCAGAAACCATTTCACAACAAGGAACTTCTCCAAAAGTTGGTGATTTTCGCGATATCGAAGGCGCAACAGTGGAAGAAATTTATTCAAGAGTGCCAAAAAATTGGACTTGGAAAGAACAAAATGATGGCAAAGGAATAAAATTTGTAGATCAAAATGGTGATGAAAAATTACGAATTCATCAAGCTGATGAAAACGCACCAGTTGGTTCAAACTCAAATTCAGGTTGGGTAGCAAGGGTTCCAGCAGATAAGAAAGGTAAAAAATACTACGATAACGATGGAAATATAGGCGGCAGAAAAGCTAACGAAACACATATTCCAATCTACGGCAATCCCAATGCTAGCAAGAAGAGTGGAGATAAATAATGTTAAAAACACAACTAGTAGAAGCACTATTTACTCTTGCATCAGAAAAATATCAACACCAACACATTGATAATGCAACTGTAGATGAATATGAAACTCCAAATGAATTATTAAATTATGCTTTTTCTTCGTTAGAAAACATTAGGCATAAAATCATTCAACAAATACCAGAATTTTCATATGACGAGTGCGAAGTGTTGATGCGTTACTTATATAGATTGGAATATTTATGTCAAAAATACGACAATTTATATAAATCTGATAAATGGAAAGATGTTATGAATGAATCTCTCAACTTATTAACATACCTTGGTTATTCATTAGACAAATTCGATGAAGAAGGAAATCTAAACCAATAATCATTAAAGCGGAAGAGTGAAATCTTCCGCTTTTGTTTTAATGCATCAAATTTCAAAACTGATAAAAAAATGCCTGACAAGACTTCTAACATCGCTGACATTCGCCGTGATAAACGAGCAGTCCGTCGCAATTTAGCGCAGGATTTACGAGCAAATTATTCCCGCAAAGCAGCACTCTTCGCGGATAAATTCATCGAACAGCTATTAAAAATCCGTCCAAATCCAATTTCGGTCGGCATTTTCCTTTCGCTACCCGAAGAAATTGACACGAGTTTTTTACTTGAAAAATTACGAGCAAGGAATGTAGAAATTTTTCTCCCTGCCGTTATTGATAAAAACTCCCCTCTTGCTTGGCGCAAATTTGACGCTCCTTGCGAATTTGAACAAGATGCGATGAAAATCCCCACCCCTTGCGGAAAAAATCACCCTCTTCCCGATTTGGTTTTTGCACCATTGACAGTTTTTGATGAAACTGGCACGCGTATCGGAATGGGCGGCGGTTTTTATGACCGAAGTTTTGCACTCTACACGCAAAATAATTGCCAAAATAGAAAAAATAATTCGCCAAAATTCTCTACTGTCGATGATATTTTTTATAACTATTTAGCTAATTTACCGCAGAAAATATTTTGTGGATATGCTTATTCATTCCAAAAAGAAAACTCACCTCTTCCACGCCAAAATTGGGATATTCCGTTGGATTGTTTAATTACTGAAAAGGAAATTTATATTTTTGAATAAGTGTTATTTTATTCCTTAAAGATACTCATAATTTCCTTCTAATTTCACCAAATCAGCCTCACATTTTGCGGCTAATTTTTCGACTAAATCATCATCACAAGTTCTGGAAATAAAACCATAAATTGTGTTATCTCTCTGATTAGTTTCATCATTGCACAGCCAGAGAGTTAAATCTTCTGCCGCAAGTTCCTGTGCCGCGGCAGAAAGCAATTCTTCCTCGGCTAATGCGAACATTTCCTGCCAATCAAGCGAGCCGCGATTGCCAAAATTAAGCACAACTCCCCAATTTCTTGCCAGCAAATCAAGTTGTTCTACTATAACTTCTAGATTATCAATTTCACCGTAAAAAGCAACTCGATTACCAAATGCTAAATATAAGGAAAATAGAATATTTTTTTCCTCATCATCATTAGCATCAATCGCTTTTTCAAATGCAAAAATATCTTCTTCTAAATCATCTACTTCTGGCAAAAATAGTTCTAATAAACTTTTTGCTGCATTTGTTTCTGTTTCGCTATACGGATTAAATAACATTTTGATTTCCTCTAATTAAATTTAATATTAAAAACTATACTCTTGCTTTATTTTTTTCTACTCTTACTGCTATTTTTTTATCTAACAAAATCAAAAATCACAAGATCATTATGTTATGCCAGAAAAAAAACGCCTTTTTCTGTGCATTTCACAAACACAGCCTAAAATTCAGCCCATAAATTATTAACTATTTTTTATCTTTCCTTTTTCGAGGTATTTATGCAGGCAAAAAAAACGCTGTTCTCTACTGTGCTTATTTCTCTTCTAGCAATTGCTAAATCTTTTGCTACAACTGATTTACTCCCTGATGCGACTATTCCTAGTTCTGGTCAGAAAGTTGTCATCAATATTCCGCAGGCACGCTTATTTTTATTCGAAAACGGCAATTTGCTAAATAGCTACCCAGTCGGAACAGGTAAGCCGCGCACCCCAACCCCGCTTGGCTCATATTTTTCCATTGAATCCAAAGCTTACAAACCAACTTGGACAATCCCTGCCAGCATTCAACGCGAACGCCGCGACGGTAAAAAACAAATTCCTTACGGCGCACCAGGACACCCGCTCGGTCCAGTTTTCGTG
Organism: Cardiobacteriaceae bacterium; assembly: GCA_017484165.1. Taxonomy (GTDB): domain Bacteria; phylum Pseudomonadota; class Gammaproteobacteria; order Cardiobacteriales; family Cardiobacteriaceae; genus RGIG9182. Next base: position 3,736 of record JAFUTP010000008.1, read on the forward strand.
CGTTTTGGACCATCTTTGGGAATTCACGGCACGAGCAATCCGAATTCTGTTCCAGGCTGGCCATCGCACGGCTGTGTCCGTATGCAAAACCATAATGCCTTGAAATTCGCAGCTCGCGTAGAAGTTGGCACGCCTGTTTCCGTTATCCACCAACGCTATTCATTAAACGAAGACAGCGCGGGCAATCTTTGGCTTGGCGTATATCCCAACAAATACAACCGTTCCGATATCAAAGCGGATTTAATCGCCGCTGTAGAAGCTTGGAATTCGCAAAATTCCAATCCCGTTGATATGGATAAGCTCAATACCGCACTCAAAAAACAAAAACGCCTCGTATGCTTAAATTGCGAGGAAACAGCTCCTTCTGGTGCTTTGCGTTCTCTTGCTTGGACAAGCGGTTCTGCTGGTTCTGAAAACGAATTTACTCCCGTCGATGGTTACGGCGACGATGTCAGCACAACTGATGCTTTAAGCGATGCAACGGTCGGTGAAAGCATTGAAGTATCAGAAGATGATTCTTTAACCGCCATACAAGACGCTTCTGTCGGTGTAGAGACTGTAACTAGCGACAATTCCTATGTAAATGCAGTTGCTAACGGCACAGAGGATGGCGCAAATTCCTTCGATAACGATTGGTCGAACGGTTGGAAAAATTCTGACGGTAGCTTCAAAAGCTTCGAGGAAATTTTCCACGACGGCGGCAATCAGGGACAAGTTATTCCCGCGCAATAATTTTTTCCGCAACAGCCTAAAAATAAAAAAATCCCGTTCTTTAACGGGATTTTTTTATTGGGCGCATCTAAATTTATGGTTAGTTCTATTTTCTACCCTCGTCATCTTGAGCGCAGCGAAGGAACTGACGATAGAGATTTTTCGCCTACAACTCAAAATGACGCATTTTTAGACACGCTCTTGTTTTTTTCAGAAACTCTTACACGATATTCGTTGGCTGATGCATATCAAATCTTTCCGAAATATTCATCGCGTTATGGGCAATAGTTGCCAGAGCCTGCGTTGGTGAAGTTGATGGCAAATGCGGTTCGTGCTCACCAATTTGCTGCCAATATTCGCAATAAATCCGCAAAGTTGCACCACGAGTATCCGTGCCAGAAAGACGGCAAATTATTCTTGCCTGCTCACCGAATTGAATTTCCAAACCTTGATTACGGCTAGTTTCACCGTTAGTCGGATCGGTGTAATCGAATTGCGCGGCGTGCGTAAGGGTCAAATTATCAAAGCGCGAGCCAATCCGATGTGCCATATCCTCACCGAATGCGGTAATCATTTTGCTGGCTGCTTCTTTATCTAAACCTTCGTAATCAAAACGGTTGAAATGATGTCTGCCGTAAGTCTGCCAATGAGCCTGCATTATTTCGGCAGGAGTTTTATTTTCCGCTGCCAAAATCGAAAGCCAGCAGAGCACTGCCCAAATACCGTCTTTTTCCCGAATATGGTTACCGCTTGTGCCGAAACTTTCCTCGCCGCAAAGCTGGATTTTGTCGGCATTGAGCAGATTGCCGAAAAATTTCCAACCCGTCGGTGTTTGATAGCAATTAAATCCCTTTTGCTTGGCTACAACATCAATCGCACGGCTAGTCGGCATTGTTCTACCGATACCTTTCAGTCCCCGCAAACAAGGAATATGCGCGGAATTTGCCGCAATCACCGCCAAACTATCGCAGGGATTGATAAAAAACTTCTGTCCTGTAACCATATTGCGGTCGCCGTCACCATCAGATGCTGCACCGAGAACCGCTTCGGGATATTGCTCTAATGCGGCGTTCAAATCTTGGGCGTATGACGGTTGCGGGTCGGGGTGTCCTGCACCGAAATCTGGCAGCGGAATGGTGTTGATTAAATATTTTTCATCTAGTCCTAGTCTTTTACCGAAAATTTCCAAGGCATACGGTCCAGTCGCTGCGTGCATCGCGTCAAAAACTAGCGGACGGGTTTTCAAAAATTCGCGCAATTTGTCGAAATCGAAAAGCTCTTCCATCAAATCAGCATAGTCCGCGGTGGAGCTTACAACTTCCATTTTTGTATCTTCGATGTCATAAAAACCAGCGCGCAGAGGCGGCAGGTGTTCTGTTTCGCAAATTGTGTAGCTTTCTAATTCTTTACTCGCCGCGAAAACCGCTTCGGTAACGCTTTCTGGCGCGGGTTGTCCTGCATTTAAATTAAATTTAATCCCGAAATCACCGTTCTTACCGCCTGGATTGTGGCTCGCCGACAAAATGATTCCGAAATCCGCCTTATTAAAACGAATTAAATGCGATGCCGCAGGAGTAGTCAGCAAACCGCCCTCGGCAACAATTAGCTTTGCCGCTTTCTGTGCTACTGCCATTTTGATGATGATTTCAATCGCTTTATCGTTGTGATAACGACCGTCGCCACCGATGACGATAGTTTTTCCACGAACTCCTAAAACATTAAAAATTGCCTGAATAAAACTCTCGGTGTAATGCTCCTGTTGCCAATGAAATGTCGGTTTGCGCAGTCCCGAAGTGCCTGGTTTTTGATCCAAAAACGGAGTGATTTTTTGCGTGATGATTTGCATTGTGGTCTCCAAAAATGCGAAAAATTTGAAATGGTAATAGATGCCGATGAATATTCTTTACCACAAAAACTAAAATTTGCTTTTTACAAACACAAACGAACGAGATTAAAAATGCAGGAACAAATCAAATCTTTATTTTTTCAAGTAATTTCCAAAATCGCTTCTGAACAAAATATTCACGAAATCCCGACCGAAAACGAAATAAATATCGACCGCTGCCGCGACCCAAATCACGGTGATTTTTCAACCAATATCGCAATGAAAATCGCCAAAAAATTCAAAATGAAGCCGCTGGATTTAGCAGAAAAAATCAGCGCAAATATCGAGAAAATTGCAGGTATTGCAGAAATTTACGCCGCTGCTCCTGGTTTTATCAATATCCGTCTCGAACAAACCTCACAAACCGCCGTGCTATCCGAAATTTTGCGTCAAGGCGAAAACTTCGGAAAAGTTCAAGCCACAGACAAATCTCCCAAAATTCTGCTCGAATTCGTCTCCGCTAATCCGACAGGACCTTTGCATGTCGGACACGGTCGCGGTGCGGCTTATGGTGCGAGTTTGGCAAATCTGCTCAAAGCTTGCGGTAATCAGGTGAGCTCGGAATACTATGTAAATGATGCTGGACGGCAGATGGATATCCTCGCGCTCTCGCTCTACTGGCGTTACGCACAAGTTTGCGGCGATGAAAAATCATTACCAAAAGGCATTTACCAAGGCGAATATGTCAAAGAAGTTGCAAAAGAATTGTTTGATAGCGCAAAAAATTCGCTCTATCAAAAAATCAGCGATTGGGTACCTGAATATCCCGAAGTTTGGAGCGAAGAACAAATTGATGACGGCACTCGCGACCGTTGGATTGACGCTGCAATTGCCGCGCTGAAAGCAGCACTCGGACAAGAAAAATACGAAATCGTTTTCAACAAAGCACTCAAAAGCCAACTCGACGATATCGCTGCCGATTTAGAAGAATTCGGAGTGAAATTCGACCGTTGGTATAGCGAAAAATCACTCTTTACCGAGGCAAAAATCGAAAAAGCTCTCGAAAAACTCGCAGAAGGCGGATTTTTATACGAGCAAAACGGAGCAATTTGGTTCAAGGCAACCGAATTCGGCGACGAAAAAGATCGCGTTGTCAAGCGTGATAACGGCATCACAACTTATTTCGCCTCCGATATCGCCTATCACCTCGATAAATATGAACGCGGCTACGACCAAATGATTGACATCTTCGGTGCTGATCATCACGGCTATATGGCAAGAGTGCGCGCCAGCCTCGCCGCACTCAAACTCAATCCCGAACAACTAACCATCGCGCTCGTGCAATTCGCTGTGCTCTACCAAAACGGCAACAAAGTGCAAATGAGCACCCGTAGCGGTGAATTCGTAACTCTGCGCAATTTGCGCGAAGAAGTCGGTTCGGAAGCGGCAAGATTTTTCTATGTTTTACGCAAACCCGATCAGCATCTCGATTTTGACCTCGATTTAGCTCTCTCAAATAGCCGCGATAACCCGTATTACTATGTGCAATACGCCCACGCCCGCGCCTGCCGCGTCCTCGAAAAAGCTGAAAACGAAGGGAAAAAATTTAGCCCCGATATCGCGGAAAAATCACGGTCAGAGTTAAAACTCGCAGAAGAGACAGAAATCGTCGCCCTACTCGCCCGCTACCCCGACACCATCATCTCCGCTGGACGGCAACTCGCACCGCATATCGTCATCAATTATTTACGCGAACTCGCATCCGTCTGGCATCACTACTACGACGCAGGACACAAACTAATTTGCGAAGAAGAAAATCTCCGCAATGCCCGTCTGCTGCTCGCATATGCGGTTAAAACCGTGCTCGCAAATGGATTAAAAATCATCGGCGTGCAAGCAAAAGACAAAATGTGAGAAAAAACATAAGGGCACATCTAAATTTAGGGGTAGTTCTATTTTTTACCCTCGTCATTCTGAGCGTAGCGAAGGATCTGACGATAGAGATTTTTCGCCTACGGCTCAAAATGACGAATTTCGTAGATACGCCCGTAAGAAAAAATAACCTGCAATTAGTAATAAAGCAGATTGCAACACATCTGCTTTATTCATAAATATCGGTGAATAAATAAAGTATGCAATTAGCATTAAATAGCAATTTTTATGATGCTTCTTCAAAAAACATAGTTAATTGGATAAACATCAGCAATGAAATGCTAAATATCAACGCTTGGAATAATAAAAAAGACTTGTCAAAATATAACTTTGTCGATTTATTTAGCGGTGCTGGCGGATTATCTTGCGGTTTGCTGATGGCAGGATTTCAACCAATTGCAGCAGTTGAAATTATGGAAACTGCTGTTGCTAGTTATAAACACAACTTTATCGAAAAACAACATTTCGATGAATTGGTAGAAATTCAAGATATTAGAAAACAAGAAACTAAAAACCGCTTGTATGACAAGGTAAAAAATAAAAAAATACATTTAATTGCTGGCGGCTTTCCCTGTCAGGGTTTTAGCATCGCTGGACTACGCAAAATCGATGATGAACGCAATTGCCTATACCGTGAAATGTTGGAAATTGTCAAACATATTCAACCAGATTTTGTCTTGATGGAAAATGTGCCTGGTCTGCGCTCGATGTTAAACGGTCAAGTAGAGGAAAAAATTATTCAGGATTACGCTGATATCGGTTACAAAATAAATGTCGCGATATTGAATGCCGCTGATTATGGCGTAGCGCAAATTAGAAAAAGAATAATCTTTATTGGAAACAAAATAGGGGCAAAAAATTATCACCCCAGTGCAATTTTTAAGGAAGAAGAGTATAAAACCGTAGCGCAGGAATTAGCAAGATTTAGCAATATCAAAGAAAATAAAGAAATAAACCATATTTTTACCAAACACAGCAGCAAAATGCTTGAAAAAATAAAAAACACCAAGCCTGGCGATAGCGTTTATGACAATTATTCCGATAGTTGGAAAAGAGTTTATGCCGATAAACCATCTTCAACCATAAAAGAAAATCACGGAGGGGTAAATATTCACCCAATAGAGGATAGAGTTATGACCCCAAGAGAGTTGGCAGCTTTGCAATCTTTTCCAGATGATTTTATTTTTAAGGGGGCAAAAAAATGGCAATTAGTGCAAATCGGTAATGCAGTGCCACCGTTATTAGGAAAAGCCATAGGATTGGCAATATTAAAATCAATAAAAGAGATGGAAAAATAAGAAATGACAACAAATTAAATGGGCTTGTCTAAAAATTCGTCATTTTGAGCCGCAGGCGAAAAATCTCTATCAGCAGATCCTTCACTGCGTTCAGGATGACGAGGTAAAAAAATAAGAATGCCCTAAATTGAGATGCGCCCAAATGATATAAATCATATTTCAATAATTTTCACAGCAACAGTTAAGAAAATAATGCTATAAGGAACTCCAATGTCAAACAACAAAAAACAAAATGCAGCAATCACTGCGGTGATTTTGATTCGCAATATTGCGGTAACAATTGCAGCGGTGGTAGCGGTGATTGTAATGTTGAGTATTTTTTTCCGCGATGGGGATAATCCAAAACAAAAACAATCAAAAAAAGATACAAAAACAGTGCAAAAAAATATACCGCAAGAGACAAAAAATAAACCCACACCAGATACAAAAAATAAGCCTAATACCGCAAAGTATAACTTCTCAAAAGAACTGCAAGAGCGTGATAAAGAAGTGCAAGAGACGGTAAAAAGAAAAATCGAAACTAACAATCTCACAACTTCCCAGCGTAAAGGACAAAATTACCGCATTCAAATCGGTAGTTTTAAGGATAGAGACAATGCTGATCGCTTGCGTGCCAAGATGATTTTGCGTGATTATCCCGTGCAAATGGCAGAAACTCGCACCGATGAAGGTAATATGTTTGTTGTGCAAATCGGACCGTATTACAGCCAATCGGAAGCAATTCGCATTAAAGGCAAGCTGGAAAAAGAAGGGATAAAAGACCCGAGAATTAAGAATTACCGTAATTAACCGTAATAAACCGTAATTCAATTAGCGTCATTTCATCTAATTTTTAATCGATACTTATCCGAAAATAAAGAAATAAATATGAACAAAATAATCTATACAGTATTATTTTTATTACTCACAACGGTGATTCTCAACGAAAAATATCACCGTGAAATTATTGAAAAATTTTATCAGCCGAAAATGGCAATTCCAACCATCAACAGTGCTGAAAATAAAACACAAGAGTCCTTTTTTTATATTAACGAAATTCGCCGTAAATCTGGTTTGAATGTGCTAGAAAATAATCAGCTGCTTAACCGTGCTGCTAGAAACCATGCGGAATATTTAGTGATAAATAACGATAGCGGGCATGATGAGGTGCAAAATAAAGTCGGTTTTACGGGAATTTCTCCAACAGAAAGGGCTTTTTATGTCGGTTATCAAGCAACGGTAAGTGAAAATATTGCTTTTAATTCCTTTAATCAAAAAACTGCAATTGATAATTTAATGACCGCCATTTATCACCGCTTCGGTTTTTTAGATTTTCAAATCGATGAAATTGGCGTAGGGAGTGGAAAAATTGATAACAACAGTGCATTTGTTTTTGTAATGGGAAATAAAAAAATGGAGGAATTTTGCCGCGCTGGACGACAAGTCATCGAACAAGGTAGTTTTGTTTATGGATTTTGTAAGAATGAGAAGCTTGCAATCCGCTCTGATATCTTCCAGAAAATCAAAAACATCAATTCCGCTGAATTTATAGTTTTTCCCAATGATAACTTAAATAGCAAGATTTATTTTAGCAATGAGACCCCAAATCCAGTTCCTGAATGCAAAATAACCGCTAATCCGATTAGTATTGAATTTAATCCTGAAACAAAACCGATAAAAATGCTTGATTTTGCAGTTTATGATGAGGCTGAAAATCGAATAAAGAATACAAAAATTTTGACCAAGGATACCGACCATAATAAAAAGTTCAGTGAAAAACAATTTGCCCTTTTTCCATTAGATGTTTATGACTTTGGAAAAACATATAGAGTGGAATTTTCTTACATCGAAGGGGCAAGAGAAAAACGCGTAGAGTGGCAATTTCAAACTAAATTTCCTGAACACGATTATTTTATTGTCGAAAATGATGACAAAATTTTTGTCGAAAAAGATAAAACCTACGATTTATTTTTTAAGCCTGAAAATTGCAATGATTATTTAGATTCCTATCAACTTTTATTTCCACGCAATGTAAAAATTGATATTACTAATCCAGAAAGCAATATGTTACGAATTAAGGTTACTGGTAAAGGCAATGCTCGCATCAATATTCGCACGAATAACGGTAAAAAAATCACTATTTTCAGCTCTAAATAATGCCTTATTTATTCGTATAAATGAATTCATATCCTAAACTTTCCATCGCTCCAATGCTTGATTGGACCACTCCCGAATGCCGTCGTCTGCACCGTTTATTCAACCCAGATGCCTTGTTATACACGGAAATGATTGCAACTGGCGCGATTATTTACGGCGAGCGCGACCGTTATTTGAAAAATTATTCGCTTGACAAAACCGTTTTGCAACTTGGTGGCGGCAATCCTGATGAGCTTGCGCGTGCGGTAAATCTCGCACAAAATCACGGTTTTACGGAAATAAACTTAAACGCTGGTTGCCCAAGCGACCGCGTGCAACACAATGAAATCGGCGCGATTTTGATGAAAAATCCCAAGAAAATTTGCACTTGTCTGACTGCAATGCAGCGCGAAAGTTCCGTGCCGATTACTCTCAAACACCGTCTTGGAGTTGATGAGCAAAATGAGCGGCAAGTCATTGATTTTATTGATGAAATATTGCAATCTAGTCCTTGCCGCACCTTCATTATTCACGCCCGCAAAGCTTGGTTAAACGGTCTTAATCCCAAAGAAAATCGTGAAATTCCGCCGCTCAACTATGATTTGGTTTATGAAGTCAAAGAGCGTTTCCCTGCTGCAAGGGTAATAATTAACGGCGGAATTAACACAATGTCAGACAGCCAAAAACATTTGCAATACACCGACGGCGTAATGATTGGCAGAGCTTGTTATCAAAATCCTTATTTAATTGCTGAACTCGCTGAATTAGAAAATAAAAAATGCCCCTCTAAACTGGAAATTTTGCAGAAAATAACCGCACTGTTGATGCAAATTTTAGAAGATGGCGAATTGATTGCAAGTTACACAAGACACTTATTAAATTTATTTGACGGAATAGCTGGGGCAAAAAAATATCGCCGAATTTTAAGTGAGGAAGCAAGAGATAAAAAAGCCGATATTGCTATTTGGAAAAAAGCATTAGCAGCGGTAAATATCAATATGTAAATACAATTTATATGGAATAAAACAAATGCAAAAATACTTTATCGACTCGCACTTGCATTTTGATTTTTATCCGCAAAATGACCATAAGAGCATAAAACAAAATATGCAAGAGCATAATATTTTTGCCGCAATCATTCCTGCAATTCATATAAATAATTTTTTGACAATTCAAAAAATCTCTCAAAAAAATCCCGCTTATTTTTATCCTGCTTACGGTCTTCATCCCTGCTTTTTAGAAGCTCGAAATATTCAGGAAAATTTATCTTATCTAGATGATTTTTTAGCGCATAATCAGGCAATTGCTATCGGTGAATGCGGTTTGGATTTTTATTCTGACATCGACGCTGATTTGCAAATTAAAGTATTTTTATCTCATATCGAATTAAGCAATAAATATAAACTACCGCTTATTATTCATACCAGAAAATCATTAGAAAAAATTTTGCAAATTTTGGAAAAAAAATCTCCGCATAATTTTGTCATTCACAATTTCTCTGGCTCTGATATTCAGCTAAAAAAAATATTTGATTTAGATGGCTTTATCGGAATTGGCAGAAGTTCGGTTTATGCAAAAGCTTTAAGATTACAAAAACAACTCGCTAATATTCCCACTAATCGATATTTACTCGAAACCGATGCGCCGAAAGATATAAAAACTCAATATTCCGAAAATAATCCTCTTTTTATTCAACAAGTTGCAAATAATTTAAGCAAAATTCGTGCGGTAAAAATAGAGCAAATAGTGGAAGAAAATATCCGTAACAGTGAGATTTTTTTTCAGCATTCATTTACTTAAAAACAACAAAGAGTGCATTTTACGGTATGTTTTACGGCATATCTTCATCATCGTAATGCGTTCTACGCACATCTTCCAAATCCGCAAAACGGGAATTTGCCGCCTGAAAATACAAATTAACCGTGCCAATTGCGCCATTACGCTGCTTGGCGATGATGATTTCCGCCGCATTCGCATCCGCCGACGGGTTATAGACAATATCGCGATACACAAACATAATCAAATCCGCATCCTGCTCAATGCTGCCTGATTCGCGAATATCAGACATTTTCGGGCGTTTATCCGTGCGATTTTCCACACTACGATTGAGCTGCGAAAGCGCAATAATCGGCACATTTAGCTCCTTGGCAAGCAATTTAAGCCCGCGCGAAAGCTTACCGACCTGCGTTGCCGTGCTGCCGTTACGGTCTTCTGGAAGTTCCATCAATTGCAAATAATCCACCACAATTAAGCCCAACTCACCGACTTCTTTTTTTAAGCGTCGCGCCCGAGTGCGCAAACCCGTAATCGACAAACTCGAACTGTCATCAATAAAAAGCTGCATACGGTGAATACCAACCAGAACGCTACGGAGCAAATCCATATGCTGCAAATGCTCACCGCGGCGCAGAACTTCATGCGGAATACTGCCCGTCGAAGACATCAGGCGCAAACATAAAGAACGAGCTGGCATTTCCAAAGAAAAAACCGCAACGGGCATCGTTTGGGCAATATTGGCAGCAATATTCATCGAAAACGCGGTTTTACCCATCGACGGTCTGCCGCCGACAATAATCAAATCCCCTGGTTGAAATCCCGAAGTAACCGCATCCAAACTCTTAAATCCCGACGGAATGCCAGTAATGCCGTTTTTTACCTCGGCAAGCGTTTCCAAATAATTCAAAGTTTCCGCCACGACTTTATTTATCGGCACCAAGCCTTCGTCGTCGCTGCTATATGTTTCACCGATTTGCAAAACACGCATTTCCGCTTCGTCGAGCAATTCGCGCGAATCCCGTCCCTGCGGCTCATAAACCGCTTGACTAATTTCGTTACAAGTCGTCAGAATGCGGCGTTTAACGCTTTCCTCGCGAACAATTTTTGCGTAAGAAGCTGTGTTTATTGCCGACGGTGCGGTTTCTGCCAATTGCGTTAAATATTCCCGTCCGCCGCATTCTTCCAGCGTTCCGTTTTTGGCAAGCTGCGCCGACACCGTCGGTAAATCAAAGGGCTCACCTCTATCCGCCAGCTGACTAATCGCTTCAAAAACTAGCGCATTTCTTTTGTAGAAAAAATCGCTTTTATCGACCAAATGCGCGATTACATCCCAATGTTCATTACAAATAAAAAGCCCACCGATAAGCTGTTGCTCGCTTAATTCATCACGGGGAATTTCATTATTTTTCGGTTCGATGTTGTCTTGGTATTGCATATTCATTTCTCAAAATAAAGCTGACTCTGCTTGCTCTTAAAAATCAAATTCCGCGAAAATCTCCGCCCGCCAACCTTGCAACAAACGGCATTTACTCCGTTCTTCTTCATCTTCCGCCAAAACCAATTGCCGTTTATCGTTTTTATTGGCAAGCAGCAATTGGGCAATTTGTAATTCAAGCGAACGGCGGCTAATAAATTCCTCTAACCGTGCAAGCCGCGCTTTCTGCTTGCGGTTAAGTGCAGTGTTTCTCGGACGATTGGGAATATTTTCACGGGCAGAAGTAAAAATTTCCTCGGCAAGCGGCAATTCATTCACAATCGGATTTTTTTCATCAAGCAGGGACAAAGCGGAAAAAATATCATCGGGATACTCGCGCGCAAGCTGCCAAATTTGTCCGTCAGAGAGCAATTTAGAACGGTGAATATCAGATTTTCGCGCCGCAATCTCGCGCAATTGCAATAAAGCCTCCGCCATCGCCCGAAATTTATACGGCATCTGCACGGCATTTTGCAAATTAAACCAATGCTCCTGTTTGGCAGTGCGCTGCATCACCGTCTGGCGCAAATTGGCGTTTTCCTCATAAAAATAATCCAGACGACCGAGCGCGCTTAATTTGTCCAGCAAAATCGGAAAAATTTCTGCCAAATAAAACACATCAAGCGCGGCATATCGAAGTTGCTCAAAACTCAACGGGCGCGCTAGCCAATCACTACGGCATTGGGTTTTGTCAATTTCTACCGACAAAATTTTTTTACATAAATCGGCATAGGAAATTTTGCGCGTCAAACTCAAAAAAGCAAAAGCAATTTGACAATCAGCAACCGTTTCTGGCAAAGCTCCCGCCAGACGATAAATAAGCTCCAAATCCTGCTCACCAGAATGCACAACCAAAGGACAAGAAAGCAACAGCAAATGCTGCCAAAAGTTTTGCAGGGAAGAAATTTCAGGATCGCAAAGTAAAACCTCAGCACCAACTTGACGCAATTGCATCAAAGCTAATTTCGCAGAATAAAAATGCCCACGAACAAATTCACTGTCGTAGGCAACAAATTTTTCTAAATCCAGAGCTGAAACTAATTCAGATGCGCTCGCAATTTTCCATTGCACTTAACAAATTCCAATCAAAAATTATTTCGCTTGCGGAAAAACTCGCAAAGCAGGCACTGGTTCGCTAATGCCTAAAACGGCGGCAAATTCCTGCAAAACTCCGCGATAAACCTCGTATTTGAAATGCACTACTCTGTCTAACGGTTGCCAATAATCTACCCATTCCCAAGCATCAAATTCAGGATGGGCAACCTTCTCCACCGCAATTTCTCTGTCAGATGCAGCTGTATAACGAATTAAATACCAAAGCTGACGCTGACCAATACATTGAATACCAAAATTTTTACGGCGACGGTAGCGCGACGGCAAGCGGTAAGAATAAAAATCACGGCTTACCGCCAAAATCTCAATTGCATCCGCAGAAATCCCCGTTTCCTCGAAAAGCTCTCGTTTTACCGACTGCTCACTATCTTCACCCGCTCGCATTCCACCTTGCGGCAACTGCCAAGCGTTATGAGCACCAATCCTGCGTGCAAAAAATACCTGATTTTGCTGATTAACCAACACAATCCCAACATTAAATCGGTAACCGTAAGCATCAAAAATACTGTCATCCTGACGATTCTGTCTATACATAAAACAAATTCATAAAAAAAATTAAATTGCCGTTATTTTATGTTCAGTCGCCCGCCGCTGTCGCGTGCCGCGACGGGCGATCCTAGTTCGCATCTACAAATATCGTTTGCGGTCTTTTTACAAAACAAATCCGCTGTTTTATTTCGGCGGATTTTTATTTTTACCGTCAATTTCTGCCTCTCCCGTCATTTTGAGCGGAGCGAAAAATCTTGCCATAACCGTCATTTTGAGCGCAGCGAAAAATCTATCGAAGATCCTTCGCTTCATTCAGGATGACGGTCATTGTTTGCGGTTTTCCCGTCATTTTTCCCGACAGGCAAAAAATCTCTTGACAGGCGAAATTTCGTTTATTTATAATCGCTCTTGCTTTATTGATAAAGCCTATTTTTTTATTTGTAACAGGAAATTTATATGAAAAAATTATTGACAAATACGCCGAAAGATGGTAAAATGAGCCATCCGATGGCGGGGGTATTAAGAGCGCAATAGTGCAATATTTTAATAATACAACACTAAAAATAAAAATAAAACAGATAAGAATTTTTATTCTAACGGTAGAAAAAAATCTTATTTCAAAAATCTACTTCTTAAACCCTCAATACTTTTAATTATGAGCACGACAATTTCAAGCTGCGGAACAATCACTGGATTACCGTCCCACGGCGGGTCGC
>JAFUTP010000070.1 GCA_017484165.1 Cardiobacteriaceae bacterium
ATCCAAAATTGCTTGTTCAACCGTTTTTTGCACCGAATCTTTGGCGCGGGTTGTAATTTGCAATTTCGGGCTTAAACAAACTTCTTGAATAAACTGCTCGTTATTTTTAATTTCTTCATAAATTTCAAAATAACTTAATTTTCGTAAATTACCAAATTCATCACGACGGTAAATATCTTGCTTATTTTTCAATACGGTAAGATTATTTTCCGCAGCCCGACATCTCTCTTCTTTGCTGATAATTCTTGCATCTGCAAATACGCTATTTACAAAAAATAAAACCAGCAAGCTAATAAGTATTTTTCTCAACATAAATATTCCTTTCAATTGTTAATAAAAAACGCCCAGCGAAAATTGCTAGGCGTTAGTTATTGTAGAAGAAATTTTATGTAAATGCAAATTTTTATTATTTAGAATTAACTAGCGATACAGCAATAAAAAAGCCCGTTCCGAAAACGAGCTTTTCTCTATTCACAGATAGGTGCATCTAAATTTAAGACAGTCCTATTTTTTTACCTCGTCATTTTGAGCGCAGCGAAGGATCTGCCGATAGAGATTTTTCGCCTGCAGCTCAAAATGACGATTTTTTAGACACACCCAGAATATTCACACAAAAGATTATTTTTCCTGCGTCAAAGGTCGGTAACCGTCTAATTGTTCTTGCAGCATTCCGCCCGTGCGCGAACCAACATTTCCTAAACCTTTGAAGACAAATTCCAGATAAACACCGTTATGCGCTTTGATGTCATCGTGATTATCCCGCCAGCGTCTGCCAGCAAGCCGCCAAGCCCAGCAGCAATCTTCATATTCCAGCCCGAGCAAGGCATTAGTATTTTTTTCTGTCTGTAAGGAATAATCTTCACGGGCAAACATCCGCCAATTGGAATTTATTCTCCAACCACCAGCGAGAGTGAGTTGGTTGTATTCGTCTTCCGTGTAGTGATGTCCGAAGCGTAAATAACGGTCTTCGTCGAGGTCATAGCGAAGTTCGACTACATTTCTTTCATTGTTGTGCTTATCAGTGTCCCAGAGCGACAAACCGTAAATCGACCAATGCGAATCAAGCGCATATTTTCCTTCTCCCACCAGCACCGATTTATTTTCCTGCCGACCTTTTTCACCGTAAAGCGCGGTTTTGCGGTCAGCAAAATATTGAATTTGCCCTACCGACAAGCGTGCTTTTTCGCTGCCGTCGCTTTGACGGTTAAAACGCGTGGTAACCGCAGTAGTTAGTTGATTAGCATCGCCGATTTTGTCGCCGCCCACAAAACGGTTACGAGCAAAAAGCCAATTCCAAGATTTACTTCGCTCTGCGGTATCAAAATCAGGAATATCGCTTTGAGTGCGGTTAGGCGTGTAGAGATAGAAAAGTCGCGGTTCAAATGTTTGAGTAAATGCGTCGCCGAAATGAAATTCTCGCTCGAAAACTAAACCGCTATCTAGGCTAAATGTCGGAGTAAAAATCGTTTTTTTACCGTCGCGGAAAGCATTGTTGTCGGGAGAAAAATCGTAATGTCGGATATTTCCCGTAAGTTTCGGTTCGACGAAGGAATAGTTAGTTTCAAAACGGCGAGAAATATCCGCTTCGGCGGTAAATCTTGCCGCATCGCCGTAATTATTTTTATGAAATCTCACCGCTTCGACTCGCGTATCTAGCTGCAACTCGGCAGGCAATTCCCAAGATTTGAAGTATTCAACTTGCGGCAAGCGGGAATACGGCTTATCTCTATCCAAAATATTTCTGCTGGCGATTTTGTAATCCTGAATTTGCGCTTGCAAACTGCCCCAATCGCCTCTTCCTGAAATTCTGGCGTAACGGTCTAAATACCATTCGTCATAAAGGCGAAAATCCCCTTCCATATCGTCTAAATAATCACGGTCGGAGACATTTTGAAATAACACTTCCGCTTTCCAATCATGGCTGAACTGATATTGATAATCCGTTGCCAGCTGCCAGCGATTGCGTTCGTCATATTTTTTATCGCTAGGAAGAATGTTGCCGTTGAAATTCAAACGCTGATTAGTAGTCAAAAGCCGATATTCCGTTTCCAGCATCAAACCGCGTTTAGTCATCGGGCGTGCGGTAAAAGTTGCATCTTGATTTGGCGCGATGTTCCAGTAATAAGGAATACGAAATTCCACTCCGCGTTTTTCGGTTGATGCCATAGAAGGCATTAAAAATCCCGAAGCCCGTTCGCCATTAATCGGAAACGAGATGTACGGTATATAAAAAACAGGAACATCTTTAATTTGAAAAGTAGCGTTTTTCGCGACAGCGCGGTTGGTGTTGCGGTTAATTTTTAACTCTTTAGCGTTGATATGCCAAGTTTGATTTTCGCGGTTGCAAGTGCTCCAAGTTACATCTTGCATCGTGTCAATTTTGTTTTTTTGGTCAAAACGGATATTTTTTCCGCTACCTTGTGCGCCGCGATCGCCTTTTTTATCCGTTTTTCCTGCGAGGTAATAGTCAGCTTTTTCGGCGGTTATTACATCTATATCGGTGTTGTAATTCACGCCATCTCCTTTTATCACCGTCTCTGGCGAGGAAAACATAATTTCCTTTTCGCCGTAAAACTCTGCTTTGCCTTTTTCATAATTGATTTGGGGACCGTGAATATGTTTATTCCCCTGACGGACTTGCACATTGCCCTGAAAATTTGCCAGATTGAAATCGGATTCGGAATCGTCGGCTTCGACATAGATTTTGTTATCGCTGACATCGCCGCCAAGTTGCGTGTATGGTGCTAAATAATCTGTCGAACATTGTTCGGCGTAAGCAGCGGCAGAAAAAATCAATATGGAGACTGCGGCGGTTAATTTATTTGTATGAAACATTTGATTTGTTATTTGCTTGGTCATAGCTTGTATTTGGACTGAATTTGCCGCTATTTTAACGGTTACGCCCAGATGAGCGTTAGAAACTTTCTTGTGGGCGTATCTAAATTTAGGGCAGTCCTATTTTTTTCATCGTCATCCTGAGCGCAGCGAAGGATCTGCCGATAGAGATTTTTCGCCTGCGGCTCAAAATGACGAATTTTTAGACACGCCCTTGTGGAATATTTTCAATCGGTTCTGCGTAATTGATAAGCAGCTTTAATTTTTCCCCACGGTAACGGTCAATTGCGAGTTGATATACCGCTTTAATTATTTGCCCTGCCTGAAAATCATCTTGGGCAGAAAAATATGCTGCCTCAAAAAACGCTCCCTGTCCTCTTTCTGATAAATATGCCAGTTTCAAGCGCAGATGTGCTTCACGGAAACGGTCGCAACTATGCACGATGAATTTATTGCAAAAGCAAGGCGCAGGCATATTTTCGCCCCAAGGTTCGAGGAATTCGATACGGCGGGCAAAATCAAGATTTATCCAATCTTCTGCCAATTCGGCATCAAAAAATATCTTCTCCCGCGGCAGATGTTCGCCAAATTTTTCGACAAATGCAGCGTTCAAATTAGCAATCAAAACGGGATAAAACTCACGGCTGACGGTAAGTCCCGCTGCCATTGCGTGTCCGCCAAAAACAATTTCTCCCTCGGGAAAATCAGAAGTTGCCATTTCCAACAACTCACTGATATTCACACCCAAAACCGAACGCAAAGAACATTTGATTTTTTCAGGATTAGCGGTAGGAGTGCCGACTAGTGCGGGTTTGCCGTAATTTTGTTTTAATTTCGAAGCGACGATACCGATAACTCCTTCGTTACCGTCTGGAATTAAGGCAGCTGTGATTTTGTCTTGGGGATTTTTTTTATCCGCAGCGTGTAAATATTTTTGATGCGCCGTTTTTCCATCATCGCTATTTATCCCCGCTCGGATACGGCTAATTTGCTCTTTTGCCTGCATCGTCATTTGGCTTTCAATTGCTTTTCTTTCACGATTTAAGCGGTCAAGTTCCATTGCATATTCATTGGCGGTGGCGCGGTCAGAACAAACCAGAAGCCGCACGCCGTCGCTCATATCCTGCAAGCGTCCGACTGCGTTTAAGCGTGGTGCGAGCGAAAAAGCAATATCCATCGGGCTAATAAATTTTTCCTGCACTTTGGAAATATTGCAAAGCGCGGAAATCCCGACACTTGCCCGTCCTGCGCGAATTAGTTCTAATCCGCCCGTCGCCAAAATACGGTTGTTGTAATCAAGGCTGACAAGGTCAGCAATCGTCCCAAGTGCGACTAAATCTAAAAAATCGGTAAGGGTCGGAAAATTTTTCCCCTTGTCTAAATAAATCCTGCGCAAGCAAAGCAGGACATAAAAAGCAACTCCCACTCCTGCCAAATTCGTTGAGGGAAAAGAACTCGTCGCAAGTTTGGGATTAACAATCGCCAAAGCTTGCGGCAGCTCATTATTCGCCGCTGGTTCGTGATGGTCGGTGATGATTAAGTCAATATTCAAACTTGCAAGATATTCGGCGGCTAAAACGCTGCGCGTGCCGTTATCCACAGTAATTACTAAATCAGGTAGTTGGCGGTTACGGCTCTTCTGTTGCCTAACAAATTCATCAATACCCAGAACCGATAAACCGTAACCGTGCTCAATACGGTTAGGAATAAAAAATCCCACTTTCGCGCCGAGTTTGCGTAAAACTTTCAGCATCAAGGCGGTTGAAGTTGCACCGTCTGCGTCGTAATCGCCGTAAATCAGAATATTTTTACCGTCTGCAATTGCTTGATAAATAATTTCCGCTGCCCGCTTGACATCAGGCAAACCGTCGGGCTTATGCAAATAACGAATATGCTTGACAATTTCATTGGGATTGTCGAGACGATTGGCGTAAATCTCACGAATTATCGGAAGAAAATCCTCGGGCAAAGTTTCAGAAAAAATCTTTTTCTCACGGCGAACAATTTGCGGTTTAAGACGGTTCATATTTATTTTTCGAAAAAAATTTTTAGGGCGTATCTACGAAATTCGTCATTTTGAGCCGTAGGCGAAAAATCTCTATCAACAGATCCTTCGCTACGCTCAGGATGACGAGGGTAAAAATGGAAATAACCATAAATTTGAATAAGCCCTTTATTTTTGGACAAGCAAATATTCTCGATATGCCCAAAAGTTATTAGATAAGAAAAAAAGAGTATTTCACAAATACAACCACGCTTTTTATATTGCAATCACTTCGGAAATAAGACTAAGGAAATTGCAATGATTGGCGAAAGAAATAAATCATCGGAAATGATGATTACCGTATTTAGCGTTTTAAGCGTTTTAGTTGTATGGCAAATAATCACATTCGCCCTACAAATCTCCCCCTTAATTTTGCCCTCTCCCGCCAAAGTTTGGCAAAGCTTCTTGGAAGTTTTGACTACGGGATACGGTGCAAATCAATATTCACTGCTAACGCATTTAATCAGCTCAATGAATCGCTTGCTACTTGCGTTTTTATTAGTCGTGATTAGCGCAATTCCGCTTGGTTTAATTTGCGCTTGCTTTCCGAAAGTTTATGCCATCTTCAACCCGTTTATTGAGTTTTACCGCCCCGTTCCACCGCTTGCTTATTACACAATTTTGGTTTTATGGCTGGGAATTGGCGAAAGTTCAAAAATCACAATGCTTTATTTAGCAGGATTTGCTCCCGTTTATTTAGCATGTATTTCAGGGGTTAAAAAAATCAAAAGAGAGCAAATTTTAGCTGCCAAAATGTTAGGTGCTAACAATAAACAACTATTTATAAATGTAATTCTTCCCGCATCTTTACCAGAAATATTTACAGGTTTGCGCACCGCAATCGGATTTGAATATACAACTTTGGTGGCAGCGGAAATGGTCGCCGCACAATCTGGCATCGGCTGGTTGGTTTTAGATGCTTCGAATTGGTTGAAGTCTGGGATTGTCTTTTTCGGCGTAATCCTAATGGGTCTAATCGGCATATTTTTGAATTATTTATTGCTGGTTTTAGAGAAAAAATTAGTGCATTGGCAGGGTAAATAAGATGAGAAATTATCAAAATAAATATTTATTCAAGTCGATATTTAAACTCAATTGCCGTCTTTTTGGCGGCTAGAACAAAATATTTCTATTTAGCAGTTTATTTATCAATCTTTAATATTTATTTCAAGGAATTAACATTATGAAATTTTTTAATCGCAATTTAAGTATTTCAGGTAATACTAAAAGCAAAGTAACCGCCCTTTTGTTACTCGCAACAGCTATGTTTAATCTCAACTCTTTTGCGGAAAATAAACCAAAAGAGGTAAATATCGGAGTGCAAACTTTAATCACTCCAGAACTAGTAACCAGGGCAGAAAAAAAGTATCAAGAGTATCTCGGAGTAAAAGTCAATTTATTGCAATTTAATTCTGGGCAAGATATGAATCAAGCCTTCGCAGCTGGCAAATTAGACTTCGGTTTTTGCGGCAGCACACCAATTGCAGTCGGATTATCAAACGGTATTGAATACGAAGTCATTTGGTATAACGATGTTATCGGCAATGCGGAAAGATTAGTGGTAAAAGAAAAGGCAAATATCAACTCACTAGCTGATTTAGCAGGTAAAAAAATCGCTACTCCTTTTTCTACCACCACGCATTACAGTCTGCTTTCCGCTCTGAAAAAAGAAAATATCGATGCAAGCAAAATACAAATCATCGACTTAACCCCGCAGGGAATTTATGCTGCTTGGACCAGAGGCGATATTGACGGTGCATATGTTTGGGACCCAGTTTTGTCTAACATCAGCAAAGACGGTGGTAAATCTATTTTGAGTTCAGCCGAACTTTCCAAAGACGGAGTGGTAACCGCTGATTTAACTATTGTGAGTAAAAAATTTGCTAAAAATTACCCTGAATTTGTAGAAAAATACTTGACCGCACAAATTTACGGTTTAGAAAAATTCCAAAATAATCAGGAAGAGGCAATAAAATCTATTGCAACAGTGGCAGGAATTTCTACCGAAGATGCAAAAAATCAAACACAAGGTTTCATTTATCCCGACGCAAAGACCCAAATTTCAGCTGAATATTTAGGCGGCAAAGAAAAAGGTAAATTAGCCGAAGTTCTTTATTCCACCGCTAAATTTTTAGAAGAGCAAAAAGCTATCGAAAAAGCACCTGATTTAAGTGTTTTTCAAGCGGGAATTAACGGGGAATATTTAGAAAGAGTGGTAGAGAAAAATAAATAAACCGTTTTGTCTTCTATGTATAAATTTCTCTAAATAATCAATTTTGGGACTTATGTAAGTCCCGTTTTTTTATTTATTTTTAATAAGCAACAGGGCAATCACTATGAAAAATAAAGAAATTTTACTCTCAATCCGCAATATTTCCCAAGAATACAAAAGCAATAAAAATAACTTTCAAGCATTAAAAGAAGTCAGTTTGGATATTTATCGCGGAGAATTTGTTTGCGTTTTAGGGGCAAGTGGTTGCGGTAAAAGCTCTTTATTAAATATTATTGCTGGCTTTAATCGTGCAACAGAGGGTGAAATTTATTTTCAAGGGAAGAAAATTACAGGCATAACAGAGGGAATTTCCGTAGTATTTCAACAGCCCAATTTATACGAATGGTTAAATGTGGAAGATAATGTAAATTTTGCATTAAGGATGCAAAATTTGGACAAGGAAGAGGTAAAAAAAAGAACGGAAGAGATATTAAAAGAAGTCGGATTAGCAGGATTGCAAAATAAATATATTTATGATTTATCAGGAGGAATGAAACAACGCCTTGGAATCGCCCGTGCTTTAATCAATAATCCCGAACTAATTTTGATGGATGAACCCTTCTCCGCATTGGACGCAATCACCAAAACTCAAATGCAAAATTTCACCCATAACTTATGGCTAGAAAAGAAAAATACCGTCTTTTTCATCACTCATGATATCGATGAAGCACTGCGTCTTGCAACTAAAATTGTAGTTATGTCTCCATCACCTGGAAGGATTATTAAAAGCGAAAATATTGACTTATCGGATAACTTTTCATATGAAGATAATAATCCGCAATTTAATTATTCCTCTGAATATATACGGCTGAAAAATGAGATATTGCAAGCCATCGTTAATTAGCAAAATAAATATTCCTATAATTTGCAAAAAATTTTTTATAGGAATAATTGAATGCTTGCAAACTTAAATCAGCTCATTGCTGAATTTCATCTTCTTTTTGCAATTTTGGCAGTCTTCGGCGGTTTGATTACTCTGCTTTGGTCGGCGGATAAATTTATTTCAGGCTCGGCTGATGTCGCAAACTTTATCGGCATTCCCGCACTTCTCATCGGAATTTTAATTGTCGGATTTGGCACTTCCGCACCTGAAATGCTGGTTTCCGCCGTCGCCGCAATGGAACATAAATCCGAACTCGCCCTCGGAAACGCTTACGGCTCAAACATTTGCAACATTGCTTTAATCCTCGGATTAACCGCTTTAATCAAACCTATTCATTCCAACAAAGTTATTTTATTACGCGATTTACCGATACTTTTCAGCTTAACTTTATTCTCTGCTTATCAAATTTATGACGGCGTTTTATCACGAACAGATGCGATTGTTTTATTAGTTTTATTTGTGATTTGTATGTCATTTATCATCCTAACAGACCTAAAACGCGAAAAAATTCCAGAAGCCGAAAATAGCAGCAACAGTGCAAAAGATATCAATTTATTTATTAGTCTTTTCTGGTTATTTTTCGGGCTAATTTTATTGGTTGCCAGTTCAAAAATTTTGGTATGGGGAGCGGTAGAAATCGCACATATTTTCAAAATTAGCGATTTAATCATCGGGCTTACGATTGTCGCAGTCGGAACATCGCTGCCAGAACTCGCCTCATCAATCACAGCCGCACGAAAAAATCATCACGATATCGTTTTAGGCAACATCATCGGTTCAAATATTTTCAATTTACTCTGCGTCGTCGGTATCGCAGGTTCAATTTATCCTGCAACAGTAGGAAGAGAAGTTTTATACCGTGATTTTCTAGTAATGGCTTTATTAAATTTCTTCTTATTTATATTTTTATGCGGTAGAGGGCAAATTGGAAGAACAAAGGGGGCAATTCTTCTTCTTACATATATTACATACACTGCATATTTAATTTACGAAGTTATCAATAACTTATAAAGAATAATTAAAGTTAGCTCATAGCATTTTTTCAACTTGCAAAAGAACTTTTTCTACCGTAATTTCATCAATATCCGCTCCACCAGTTTCGGGACAATTTTCAGGCTGAATTATTGCAAGCGGTGCAGAAAAAATCGGAGCGGTCTTGCGGGGATTTGTCGGACCGAATAATGCAATTGTGGGAATACCAAAAGCATTTGCCAGATGAATTCCGCCAGTGTCATTTCCAACAACCAAGGAAGATGCGGCTAATTTTTGAGCAAATTCCCGTAAATCCGTTGTGCCAGCCAAGTTTTGCACTTCTTTATTGCAGGAGGAAATTTGCTCACAGATAGCAAAATCTTTTTCGGTGCCAAGTAAGAAAATTTCTGTATCCGAAAAATTATTTTTAATTTCTCTTATCAAATTTGCATATTTTTCAGGCGACCAGCGTTTTTCTGGGCTATTTTCCGAGCCGCAAATAAAAGAAATCGTTTTTGTAGAGCGTTCCGTTTTCTGCGAATTTATCGAAAACGGCGAAAAATCAAGTTCCGCTGCCAAATCAAAATACCGTAAAAAATCCTGCCAAATTGCAACTTGATGCCGCGCATCTGTGCTGAAATCTTGCGGCAAAAAATATCTTTGATTTACTAAAAACCGCCGCCGCTCTGCCCAAGCAACGCCGTAACGGTTTTTCGCTCCCGATAAAAAGCACTCAAAATCAGCCCGTTCGCTGTTTGCCAGCAATATCGCCCGCTCAAATTCACCGCGCATAGACCAGAAATGACGGAAATATTGCAATTTTTTATTTTTTGGCGGTAGCGCAGAAAATTCCGCAGAAAAACCAAATAGCGGATAAAGCGCGGAAAAATGCCTCAAAGCAAAACAAACTAAATCGGGATTTTTCTTTTCCAGCGCACGAATAATCGGCAAGCTCATTACAAAATCACCGAGCCAATTAGGAAGACGAAGCAGAGTTTTCATTGAAATTAGGTTTATTTATTAACGACTAGGAATGTCTAAAAATTCGTCATTTTGAGCCGTAGGCGAAAAATCTCTATTGGCAGAGCCTTCGCTGTATTCAGGATGACGAGGTAAAAAATAGAACTAATCCTAAATTTAGATACGCCAGCTAATTATTTACGGAAAAATTTTGCCGCGAACGGAAAGCAAAGGAAAGCGTGTTGCGGTCGAGATAAGAAAGCTCTCCGCCCATCGGCACACCGTTAGCAGGACGAGTTGCAGCCACAGCGTGTTTTTGAGCAAGTTCGCCGAGAAAATAAGCCGTCGCCTCACCTTCCAAAGTCGAATTGGTTGCAATCAACAGTTCGGTTATTTCACCGCTTGCCAGTCGCTTATCCAAAATATCCAAGCCCAGCTCCTGCGCTCCAACACCGTCTAGCGGCGCGATATGCCCCATCAACACGAAATACAAGCCTTGATAATCCGTGTTCTGCTCAATCGCCAGCACATCTGCAGGATTTTCCACCACGCATAAATGTTCTCGATTGCGTTTGGAATTTGAGCAAATTAGGCAAATTTCCGAATCGCTTAAATTGCGGCACTGCGCGCAACGGCGCACATTTTCAATTGCACAATCAATCGCACGCGCAAGAATTTTGGCTTGTTCCTGCCGTTTGAGAAGTAATTCGAGGGCAATTCTTTGCGCGGACTTCGCGCCCACACCAGGAAGGCAAGTGAGCGCGGATACGAGTTCATCAAAAGATTGTGAAAAACTCATTTTTTAACCAATAAAAAATGTGAAAAAAAATCGCCATCAGAGACAGCGATTAAACAATTAAAACGGTAACTTAAATCCAGCTGGCATATTCAAATCGCCTGCAACCGCTTGCAATTCTTTATTTTTCAATTCCTCGACTTTATCCGCCGCATCGTTGTAAGCAGCAGCGATAAGCGCGCTCAAAATTTCCTGACTTTCCTTGGCAGCATCTGGACTGATAGTAATTTTGTTACAGCGGTAATGTCCCGACAAAACCACTTCTACCGCGCCAGCTCCCGCCGTTCCCGTTACCGTTTTATTGCCGAGGTCGGCTTGCACTTTTTCCATTTGTTCTTGCATTTGCTTGGCTTGTTTGAAAACTTTGCCGAGTTCCATTGCGCCTTTGAACATAATTTTTTTCTCCGTTTTTTGTAAGTAAAAGTTTGCAATCGTCGTGATTTCTCATTTCTCAATTGCTCGAATTTTTCAGATGTTCTAGCACTTCCTGCACTTTACAGCCAAGCGTCTGAAAAATCAGCTGCACGCCTGCATTTCGCTGAAAATCTTCTTGCATTTTTTCGCGTCTTGCAATTTCTGCCTGCATTTCAACGCTAAATTTAGTTTGACTTTCTGCCTTATCGGCAATCTCGATTTTTAGTCGATGTCCGATAGCATCAAGAAGAGCGCGTTCTAAATTCCCAATATTTTCCGCATTGCTATAAAAACTTCCTGCCTCATCGCATTCAAATTTCAGAGTATCTCCGAACAAATTAACGGGCAGAAAATTTTCCGCAAACGCTGCTGCCACCGCATTTTTACCGAATGTTTCTAACAAAAAATCGCTAAAAAATTTTGCCCATTTTTTACCGTCGCCGATGCAATCTAAAAATAAATTTTGCCGCTCTTCTAGGCTAGAAGCGATTTTTGGCAGTGATGAATTTATTTCTGCAACTTCTGCAACTTGCGCTTCTGACTTGATTTCTTGGTTTTGCGGTTCGGGATTTATTTCTGACATTTGCGACTCGAACGCTTCTGGCGCGGTATTTCGCTTATCCGTATCCGCCAAATTTACCGCCTCATCGGCAACTTTCTCGGATACCGTTTGCACCGCATTCACCGTATTCACAGCTTTATCGGTAACTTTCTCTGATACCGTCTGCACCGCATTAACCGTATTTACCGCCTCATCGGTAGGCGTATTCACCGCTATTTCATCTGCACGATAAGGCTCTAATTGATGAGTAATTTGTGCATCAATTGAATGCAAATTCCTTGGACTAGCCGCCTTTTGTGCTTCTTCTGGAACTCTTATCCGTGAAATATCAGCATTGGGCAAAAGCGGTTGCAGCGCAATCATTCGAAGTAGCGTCATTTCCAGAGCTTGCGCTGCGCTTGGGTGATACGGCAAAGACTGCCAAGCGTCGGTCGCAATTTGATACCAGAGCTGCAATAACTCAACCGAAACACGGTTTGCCATCAAAGCTAAATCTTGATGAATTTCAGCCTCAAACCGCTCTGCACCTAGCTGCACGATAGTCATTTCCTGCAATCCCTGCAAAATACGGCGCAAAACATCGCTGTAATCAGGAGAAAACTCCGAAAAACTCGCCAACACTTCCCGCAAAGCGTGCGCATTGCCATCGCAAAGGCAGGCAAAAATCTCACGGATTTTCACCATCGGCACAGCTCCTAATAAAAACGCAGTATCCGCCGTATTTATCCGCCCTCTTCCATATGCCGCAGCTTGGTCAAGAAGACTTAACGCATCACGCATACTGCCTTGCGCCGCCTCCGAAATTAGCGATAAAGCTTCCGCATCAAATTCACGATTTTCCGTAGTCAAAATTTCCGACAAATGGCTTTCAATTTGCGCTCTGGTCATATTTTTCAGCTGAAATTGCAGACAGCGCGAAAGAACGGTAAGCGGAATTTTTTGCGGGTCGGTTGTAGCTAACACGAATTTAATGTGCTCTGGTGGCTCTTCCAGCGTCTTCAACAAGGCATTAAAACTGCCCGCAGAAAACATATGCACTTCGTCAATGAGATAAATTTTGAAGCGACCTTTTACGGGCGCATAAGGCACATTCGCCAAAAGTTGCCGCGTATCCTCAACTTTGGTGCGCGAGGCAGCATCAACTTCGATTAAATCAGGAAAAATCCCTGCGTCAATTTCACGGCAGTGCTCGCAATTTCCGCAGGGATTAGATGAAATTCCGTTTTCAAGACAGCTCAAAGATTTGGCAAAAATCCGCGCAATCGTCGTCTTACCAACACCGCGCGTGCCCGTAAATAAATAAGCATGATGCACAGCTTGATTGTCCAGCGCATAAGTCAGTGCTTGGGTGATGTGCTTTTGCCCGACAAGTTCCTTGAAATTTTTCGGTCGCCATTTGCGTGCTAGTGCGTGATACATATTCGTTGATAGATTTATTGATGAACTTGGCTGCTTAATTGATTGAAATTGTCTTTTGCCTCTACGACAAGGTAAAAAAAAAGGGCTCGCACCAGCAATCCTCACACCCACATCACTACTACCGTTGCTTCATTCCTGACCTGGCGGGGTTTGCAGCTTATTGTTGCGAGACGCCAATGCGAACCACGGCGCGGCATTCTATGTTTGATTTTTCATTCGTCAAGCAAAATTTGACAAAAATTGTCGCAAGCATTGAAAAATAAGGAAATTTAATTCTTATACTTTTTCTGCCGACTTAAATTTCACTCACATTGCACTTGATTTCACTATGCTTGATTTGCACAGCTTTCTTATTTATTTCCCCAGAATACTTGCAGGGATAAAAATAACCTGCTTGTTATCAATAATGGCTTTTATCGGAGCTTTTCTACTGGCGATGATTATTTGTGCGGCAAAAATGGCAAAAAATAAATATCTCGCCTCTGCTGCCAATATTTACACAACCGTTTTACGCGGAATTCCTGATTTAATTCAATTATTTCTATTTTTTTACGGCTTGCAGCATTTATTTTTGCTATTAGAGAGTAATTTTCCTTATCTAGAAAATATAAAAATAAATAACTTTTATATTGCGGTAATTGCCTTATCTCTAATTTATTCAGCTTATTTATCAGAAACACTAAAAGGTGCAATTTTACTCATCAAAGAGCAGGAAATTTACACCGCAAGAGCGTATGCGTTTAGCAATAAAATTATCTTTTTCAAAATAAAATTACGGCAAATTATGATTTATTCTCTCACTGGATTAGAAAATAACACTCTTGTATTATTAAAAACCACGGCATTAGTTTCATTACTACAAATCGATGATTTAAGCAAGGTTATCAAAGAAGTAGCAAATAATAGTTTTTTTATAAACTCGAATGCAAGTTTAAGATTGTTTATGTATTCTCTTGGTGCTTTTATTTATTTGCTAATTAGTTCGGCAATTTTATTGTTTTTTTTATATTTTAGGAATAAATATCAGCTGGAAGATAAAGAAAATTATGCTTTAATTATGAGTAAATAAATCGTGCAATATATTTTTACTTTCTATCAAACCTATTTTTATGATTTTGTAATCGGAACGCTAAATACGATTTTTATCGTAACTTGTTCTTTATTTTTCGGTTTAATCCTCGCAATACCGCTTGGAATAATCCTTGCAAATAATAATACAAATAAAATTATCTCTGCACTGATTAGTTTTTATTCCTATATTTTCCGCACTACACCGATGTTGTTGCAACTTTATTTAATTTACTTCGGTTTAGGATTATTTTTTGCAGAAAAAAATATTTTAGAAAATATATTAAAGAGTAAAAATTTCTGGGCAATTTTCTCATTTAGTTTAAATACCGCTGCTTATACCTTACAAATCATAAAAACAGCCATAATAAATTCTGATAAGAGTGAAATTATTGCCGCAAAAGGATATGCTTTTTCTGATGCAACAATTAAATTTCAAATCATTTTCCGTCAGAGCTTACCATCACTTATACGGAATTATTCAAACGAAGTAATTTATATGTTGCACGGTTCGGCAATTGTTTCAACGATTGCGGTATTTGACTTAACCCAAGCGGCAAAGACTGCATATTTTCAATCATTTAACCCTTATTTACCCTTCATTTCTGCCGCTCTGATATACCTTTCCATAACTGCGTTTATTTTGCTAGTTTTCCATTATTTGGAATTTTTTTCTTTAAAAATCAAGCGAAAAACAGCCGTAAATAATTTATAGCAATTAGAATTTTTGCTAAAATTTCAAGGAATTTTTCATATTTTTTTATATCTTTTAATTTATAAACAAAGGAAAATCAATAATGAATATAACCATAAATTATGACAATATAAAACTAGAACAAAGCTGGAAAGAAGTATTAAAAGAAGAATTTTCGCAACCGTATTTTTTGAACATAAAAAAAGAAATTTTGACAGCAAAAGAACGCGGTTTTCAGGTTTTTCCTCCTTCAAAAATGATTTTCAACGCCTTCAACACCACCCCTTTTACCGAAGTTAAAGCCGTAATCATCGGACAAGATCCCTATCACAAACAAGGGCAAGCAATGGGATTGTCTTTTTCTGTGCCACAGGGGGTCAAAGTTCCGCCATCTCTACGCAATATTTACAAGGAACTTGTCCGCAGTTATGAATATTTCCAAATTCCCGATAACGGCGATTTGTCCGCTTGGGCAAAGCAAGGTGTTTTACTTTTGAATGCATCTTTAACTGTCATTGAAGGCAAGGCGAATTCGCATGCGCAAATCGGTTGGCAGCAATTCACCGATGCGGCAATTCGAGCTTTATCTGACAAGCGCGACAACATTGTTTTTATGCTCTGGGGAAATTTTGCAAAATCAAAATCGCAACTCATCAACCGCGATAAACATCTCGTTTTAGAAACCGTGCATCCATCACCGCTTGCACCAGAGGGGTTTATCGGCTGTAATCATTTTGTTTATGCCAATGAATTTTTAACCGCACACGGCAATAGTCCAATTGATTGGCGTATTCCGTCTATGGGTAGAACGGCGAGTATTCAATCCGCCCAAGCAAAAAATACAGGAAGCTTGGAAGCAATGTTCGGGTAAATGCTCCTCTCTGTCTCGACATAAAAATACCGCGGCAATTACCGCGGTTTTTTTATGAAACGGGCGTATCTAAAAATTCGTCATTTTGAGCCATAGGCGAAAAATCTCTATCAGCAGATCCTTCGCTGTGCTCAGGATGACGAGGGTAAAAAATATAACTGACTATATAAATTTAGATGCCCCCTGATGCTTATTCCACAAGCTGCAAATTGGCATATTTCAAAACCAACCATTTATCGCCAATTTGAAAATTAAACCGCACCAAAACCCGCGAGCGTTCCCCTTCTCCTTCCACATCTTTAATCACACCGCGACCGTATTTTGAATGCTCAACTTTTTTCCCGACTGCAAATTTGCCAGCCGTTTTCCCCGCTCTTGGCGCGCTCGCAAAATTTGCATTTGGAGCACTTGCAGGATGCACAGTTTTTCCTGGCATAAAGCCCTGCATCGACAATAAATTTTCGGGAATTTCTTTGAGAAAACGCGAGCAGTCCGATGCGTGCTCGCGACCTTGTTCATAACGGATATGCGCGAATGAACAGGATAATTCTTCGCGAGCGCGAGTAAATGCGACATAGCATAAACGCCGCTCTTCTTCGATTTCATCGTGCAATGATTGCAATGCCTGATAAGAAGGAAAAATTCCGTCCTCACAACCTGCAACAAATACGAAAGGAAATTCCAAACCTTTGGCGGAATGAATGGTCATTAGCTGCACCCTGTTTTCTCCTGCATCCGCTTCGTAATCGCCAGCATCGAGCGTGCAAGACGCAAGGAAGTTATCGAGCAAAATTCCCGCATCAGGCGTGGTCTCTCCCGTGAAATTGTCAGGAAAAATGGGATTACGCAAGGCAAATTCTTTTGCCGCTGAAACGAGTTCTTCGAGGTTATCGCTGCGAGTTTCAGAATAAGTGCGATCGTTTTCGTTGGAATAAAAATCCCACAGTCCAGAGGAATGAATAGCAATTTCCAAAGCGCGCGTCAGGAGCTGCCCTGCTTTTTCCGCATCACGGCAATCGTTTTCCCGCAAAGCCTCTTGAAATTCTGCCTGCATTTTTTTGATGAGGCTTGTAAATTCCGCGAGTGCCTTGGCGCGCTTTGGAAAATTCGCGGAAATAAAAAAATCATTAGTCAGCAAATTCCAGATACCGCCTGCGTTTTGCCAAGCTGCAAGGCGTAAATCATCGATAGTTTTTTCTCCGATACTGCGCTTCGGTCGGTTAATAATCCGCTCCAAAGCTTGATTGTCTTCGGGATGATTGAGCAGACGCAGATAAGCCAAGGCATCTTTAATTTCCTGACGGTCAAAAAAGCGCAAACCGCCGTAAATACGGTAAGGAATTTCCTGATTGGACAAGGAATATTCCAAATTACGCGACAAAGAATTGCGCCGATACAAAATCGCAAATTCCCGCCAAGAACGGTTTTTCTCACGAGCGGTTTTTTTAATGATTTCCGCGATTTTTTCTGCCTCATCTTTTTCGTTAAATGCGCTAATGACGCGGATTTTTTCGCCGTCTGCCGCAGCCGTCCAAAGTTTTTTCCCGAGGCGTTTTTTGTTGTTAGCAATTACCGCATTCGCCGCTTGCAAAATGTTGCCAGTTGAACGGTAATTTTCTTCGAGCGAGACGGTGTGCAGATTGGGATAACGCCGTTCGAGATAAAGAATATTTTCAATTTGTGCCCCGCGCCAACCGTAAATCGACTGGTCTTCATCGCCGACGACAAAAAGCTTGGCATCATCAGCGGTGAGTAGCTGAATTAAGCGCATTTGCAATTCGTTCGTATCCTGAAATTCATCGACAAAAACCGCGCGAAATAAGCGGTGGAAGTGATTGCGCACCATTTCTTCTTGTTCTAAAAGTTCGATAGTGAGCAATATCAATTCGTCAAAATCCGCACGGGCATTGGCGCGGCAGAATTTTTCGTATTCACGGTAAATCGCGATGTAATCTTGATTTGCTCGCGCCGAAAAAGCCCGTTCTTCTGCCAGCATATCGGCGCGCAAACCGCGCTCCTTCCAACGGCTAATACGAGCAAGAATTTCCTTCGGCACAAATTCTTTGGGATTTTTACCAAGCACGGCTAGCAATTCACGCAAAGTTTTTTCTTGGTCGGCGCGATTCATCACGGTGAAATTTCTATCCCAGCCCATCAAATTTGCGTGTAAGCGCAAAATTCGCAGGCAAGTTGCGTGAAAAGTTCCAATCCAAAGACGATTTACATAAGACCGTTCAGGCAAAAATCCCATCAGGCGCGAACGCATCTCCGCAGCCGCCTTGTTGGTAAAAGTTATCGCCAAAATTTGTTCTGCCGCCAAATGCTCAACATTGATAAGCCATTTGATTCTTTCGGTTAAAACCTTGGTTTTACCGCTACCTGCTCCCGCAATTACCCGTAAAACTTGCGCATCTGATGTAACCGCTTCTTGCTGCGCTGGATTTAAGCCTTGTAATAAGGCTTCTGGTGAATAATTATTTTGAAAATTCTGCATTTTGATTTGCTAACTAATCGAAAAAATAAAGAAAAACGGCTGCAATTTCTGCAACCGTTATGGAATAAATTACAAGCAATATTTACGAATAACCGAACGGTATAAATCACAAGCTTGTTCAAGCTCCGCAATTTCTATCCATTCGTCTTCCTGATGAGCTTGGGCAATATCGCCTGGTCCCAAAATAATCGTCGGCATTCCCGCCTGTTGAAAGTGCCCAGCCTCCGTGGCATAAGCGACCTGCTGATAGTTTTTATCCGCTAGAAATTCCGCAACTAAATCCAAAATTTCCTGGTTATCACGGTTAATCAGTGGCGGCACAAAATCGGTAGTCGGATAAGTCGCGATTTTGAGTAGAGGTTGTTTTTGCATTTGTTGAGTAGCGATTGCATCAACGGTTGTGAGAATTTCCTCAATGTTCTGTTCAGGCGTGGTGCGGATTTCCCATTCAATCGTGCATTTATTCGCCAAAATATTGTGCGCCGTGCCACCGTAAATTTTGCCGATATTTATCGTGGAATAGCCGCTAGGGAGCGGATTTTCAGCGTATGAATAAAGCAATTTTTCTAAATCAACCACAAATTCGCCTGCCGCATAAATCGCCGAACAACCTTGCTGCAATATTTGCGAAGAATGCGCCGCTTTGCCGAAAAAATCCGTCTGCATATTGACAATTCCCTTCTGCGCCACGACCGCCCGCAAACTACTCGGCTCACCAACAATCACCAAACTTTTATCCGCCGCAATTTCCCGCATTTTTTCCACAATCGCCTGCGCCTTATCGCAGTCGGTTTCTTCGTCGTAGGAAATCGCAAGATAAATTGGTTTTTTAAGCTCCGCAGCGGCAAATTCAGGAAGTATCGCGAGCAAGACGGCAATAAAACCTTTCATATCACAAACACCGCGCCCGAAATATTTACCGTCGCGCTCATCCATCACAAAAGCATCCGTCGTCCAATTTTGTCCGACAACGGGCACAACATCGCTATGCCCCGAAAAAACAATCCCCTTGCCTTGGGCATTATTTTTTCCCGCAAACTGCACTAATAAAGATGATTTTTCGGGATTTGTGGCATCAGGAATACGCCAAAATAGAAGATTTTTTTTGCACTCTTTGCTTAAAAAATCTTCTATCCATTTGATTAAATCGATATTTCCTAAATCGGAAATGGTATTAAATGAAATTAAGCGTTCTAATATAATTTTAAGTGATTTTTTTTGCATTGTTCTATCTCTTTATTTATCCCGTTTAGTGTTTTTTCTATCAAAATGCCGATTAAATGATTTGCTCGAAAACTCAACCTTTTTGCCTTTTTTATCCGCATATTTTTTACTCTGTTTATCAGAAAAACCTTTCTTTTTGAATTTAGAAAAATCCGCTTTTTTATTATCTCTTTTCGGTTTTTTATTTATACTCTTCTGTGTTTTTTCTTTATCTATTTGCTTTTCTTTTTTGGAAATTTCTGCATCTTTTTTACGCTGTTCCAGCTCTAATTCGGTTTGCAATGATTTTATTCTTGCTTCTTCTGATATTTTCGCCTGTTCGGCAAGTTCGGTATATTTTTCTTTTTCCGTCAAAATTTTATTTTCTATTTTCGCACCGTAAAATTTACGGATAATCTCTAAAATTTTTGTATGAGTTTTATCTCCTGCAATAATAATATTCTTTTCTATGAATATATTTTGCATTCCTAAATAGTCAGTTGTAATTAAACCAGCTTCTTTACTAATTAAACTAATTGCAGCAAGTTGGCAAATTGACAAATCACTGGCAAAAAATCCGTCATATTCGCCTCTCGCCGTTAATCCGCAATCTAAAAGCGGCGAACCGCTCGCACGAATATCAGCAAATTCAGTCAGCATTTCAGAAGATAACAATAAATTAGAAGTTGTTTTTAATCTACTATTTTTTGCGATTATTGTTGAAATCACCGACATATTTATCGCATTTTGACTTAACTTATTAAAACGCAAGCGTACATCATTAAAAATTGCACCGTTACCCCTAATTGCCGAATACATATCTCTGCTAATTGGGTTATAAACAACCGTTAAAACTGGCACTCCATAACTTAAAAAAGACAGGCCTATTGCCACATTTTGATTATGGTGAATAAAGTTAATTTGACTATCCATCGGGCTAATTAACCAGCAATTTTCTGCTTGAAAAATAGCTTCAATATCTATTTCATTATTTTTATTTTCCGAATATTCACTAATTATTAAATGCTCGGGAAATTTTTCCTGCAAAAACTTTTCTATATATTCATTTACCGAATAAATAACATTTTGCGCTAAATTGACTTTTTGACTTTCATAAATATCAACTTTTTTGGCTTCAATAAATCCACGAAAAAATATTTTTCCCGCTTCATCTACCACTCTTTTAGCAATATTCATAAATGCTCGCATAACAATTCCCTTAAATATCGGTTATTTGAAATAAAATAAATTATAAATAGTCATTAGAACTAATCTTTTGGCGTTATAACAAGCTTAATTAGCTTGACAAAAAATATTAGGCTTATCTACAAAATTCATTTTTGGGCGCATCTAAATTTATGGTTAGCTCTATTGTTTACTCTCGTCATCCTGAGCGCAGCGAAGGATCTGACGGTATAGATTTTTCGCCTACGGCTCAAAATGACGAATTTCGTAGATATGCCCTTTTTTCATTAATTCGCAAAAAAATGAGCCTCGTATGGCAACTGCTCTACTCTTCGCCTTCTTCTTTTTTAGAGCGCATCTAACATCTATGGTTAGTTCTATTTTTTACCATCGTCATCCTGAACGCAGTGAAGGATCTGTCGATAGAGATTTTTCGCCTACGGCTCAAAATGACGAATTTTTTAGATATGCCTATTTCTAATTAGCTCAATTTTTCAGGAGATAGCAAATGAATTTTCACCGCAAACCACCTAAACCCTTAATTACCAATATCAGCAAAATTCCACCGCAGGAGTCTTGGCGAATGTTTCAAATCATCGCCGAATTTACCGACGGTGTCGAATATCTTGCAACCATTCCGCCCTCGGTGAGCATTTTCGGTTCTGCCAGATTGCATGAAGATAGCCCATATTTTTCACTCACCGAAGAAATTGCCAAAAAACTCTCCGATTTAGGTTTTTCCGTCGTCTCTGGTGGCGGTCCAGGATTGATGACCGCAGCGAATAAAGGTGCTTTTCGCGGCTCGCAAGGATTGTCGGTAGGATTAAATATCAATCTTCCACATGAACAAAGAAGCAATCAGTATCAAGACATTTCCTTAAATTTCCGCCATTTTTTCGCCCGCAAGGTGATGTTTGTCAAATATTGCAATGCTTATGTCGTAATGCCTGGCGGCTTCGGCACACTCGATGAGCTTGCGGAAATTCTCGCTCTAATTCAAACCCACAAAGCGCGCAAAGTCCCCGTAATTCTGGTAGGCAGCGCATTTTGGCAAGGGCTGCTCGACTGGTTTGTCGAACAAATGCTCGCTCTCGGCACAATCAGCGAAGAGGATATGGCATTGATGCAGCTAGTCGATGATGCCGATGAAGTAGTCAAAATCATCAGCGCAAGTTATCAGGAACAAGACACGCTCGATACGGTAAAAAGCTTTTGATTTTTCTAGAAAACGCTTGCAAGCACGGAAAAATAAATTAAAAATCTGCGGCTGTTTTAGAAAACAAATTTGATAGTCAAAACCTTTTAATAACAACAAGGAAACGAATATGACACTCGAACTTTCATCGCTTACCGCAATTTCTCCGATTGACGGTCGATACAGCTCAAAATGCGAAAACTTGCGGGAATTTTTCAGCGAATACGGCTTAATCAAATACCGCTACCAAATCGAAATCGCTTGGCTGCAACATTTGGCAAATAGCAAAATAATCCCCGAACTACCGCCCTTTTCCGTCGAAGCTTCTGATTATCTCGACCAGCTCGCAGCAAGTTTTAATCTCGAAAAAGCCCTCGCCATCAAAGAAATCGAAAAAACTACCAATCACGATGTCAAAGCGGTTGAATATCAACTGCGCGAAGATTTATCCCAAAATCCCGAACTCGCGGCAAAAACGCAATTTATTCACTTTGCCTGCACTTCCGAAGATATCAACAATCTCTCTTATGCCCTGATGTTGCAAGACGGTCGCGATACGCTGCTGACACAATTTCAAACCATCAGCGAAATGCTCGACGCGCTTGCTAATAAAGAAGCAGAAACTCCGATGCTCTCGCATACGCACGGTCAGCCCGCAACTCCAACCACTCTCGGTAAGGAAATTGCTAATACGCTTTACCGCCTAATGCGTCAGCTCACGCAAATCGAAAGAATTTCTCTGCTCGGAAAAATTAACGGTGCAACGGGAAACTACAACGCTCACTCAATCGCCGTGCCGAATGTGCAGTGGCAGCAGTTTTGCGAAGATTTCGTGCATTCAATTCTCGGTTTGACTTCCAATCCGATGACCACGCAAATCGAGCCGCATGACTACATCGCAGAATTTATGCACGCTTTAATCCGCTCCAACACCGTGCTTCTAGATTTTGCCCGCGATATTTGGTCATACATCTCACTTGGTTACTTCAAACAAAAACTCAAAGAAGGAGAAGTCGGCTCCTCAACGATGCCGCATAAAGTTAATCCGATTGACTTCGAAAACGCCGAAGGAAATTTCGGTATCGCCAATGCTCTTGCCGCGCATTTAGCCGCAAAATTGCCGATTTCACGCCTGCAACGCGATTTATCCGACAGCACCGTTTTGCGTTCTCTGGGCTCGGTATTTGCTTATAGCGCAATTGCGCTCAATTCGCTGGAAAAAGGCATCGGTAAATTAGAAAGCAACATCTCTCGCCTCGATGCAGATTTAGAAGAAAATCCCGAAGTTCTCGCCGAAGCGGTGCAAACGGTTATGCGCCGTTACGGCATCATCAACGCCTATGAGCAACTCAAAGCACTCACGCGTGGCAAACGCTTGTCCCTACAAGAATTACGAAATTTCGTCAGCACTTTGGATATTCCAGAAGATGCCAAACACAATCTCTTAAACCTCAAACCGCAAACTTACATCGGACACGCCGCCGAAGAAGCAAAACGCAAATTCCAAACCGAGGAATATTTAACCGCGGCGGAGGAAATATTCCGTAAAAACCGTAAATCATAAATAGACACAAATAAAGCGAAAAAGAACACGGGCGGAAAGTAAAAAATCCGCCCGTGTTTTTATCGTGCGTATTTAAATTTAGAGTAGTTCTATTTTTTTGACCGTCGTCATCCTGCACGCAGCGAAAAAACTTCCCCGATAGAGATTTTTCGCCTACGGCTCAAAATGACGAATTTTTAGACACAGCATATCTATACACAACACATTTTCCGTCAAAGAACCGCCGCGCAATATCGCTAAAATGCCGCGCGAGTTTGCTGGGCAATCGCGCCATTGGCGAGGAAAGTCCGGGCTTCATAGGGTAAAAGGCTGGGTAACGCCCAGGCGGCGCGAGCCGACGGAAAGTGCCACAGAAAATATACCGCCGTCTATACGGTAAGGGTGAAATGGTGCGGTAAGAGCGCACCGCGTTTTTGGCGACAAAAACGGCAGGGAAAACCCCCTTCGAAGCAAGTTCAAATAGGAAATCAATGCGGCGACCCGTCGCGATTTCGGGTAGAACGCTAGAAATTAGCAGCAATGCTAATTCCAGATGAATGATTGCCCTCGACAGAACCCGGCTTATAGGCAAACTCATCTGCGCCCTTGTAGCTCAATTGGATAGAGCAGTCCCCTCCTAAGGGAAAGGTTATCGGTTCAATTCCGGTCTCGGGCGCCATTTTTTATCCGCTCTCCATCTCACAAAAAAATCAATCAAATTCACTTCGAAGAGGCAAACTATGAACAAACTCACAATTGCAATCATAACTTCCGCTTTATTGTTAAGTGCTTGTGGCGGCAATCAACAAATAAATTTCGGCTCGGACGGTGTCAGCGGATACATCTGCGATAGTAACGGAATAGCTTGCGTGAGCGGAAATAGCCATAATTCCAATAATTCGAATAATTCAAATCAGCAAAAAAATCAGGCTAACAGTGCAAAAAATTATGTAGAAGAGATAAGCGGACAGGTAATTATCGAAACTGGAACAGTAGCAAAAAGAAATACACAGGCAATAAAAACTATAAGTAATCAATTAAATACCGTAATTTTTAACCATAACAGTGCAACTTATACAATTACAAAACCTGCAAAAGAGGATGAAAATTTTGCTACAACAGATATGTTTTTGTCTAGTCCGTTGGATGATGATGCAAGCTTATTCGGTAAAAATTTAAGTTATTCCAGATACGGCATAGCTCAACTAACTCATCAAGATGATTTTAATCAGAAAGTAGTATTCAGCCAAGGTTATTTAACAAGCGTCGAAAATATGCCAACTAGCGGAATAATTAACTATAAAGGTGCAGCCGCAATGTGGAAATATAACCAAGATGCGTATTTACCATTTATCGGAAAAGCAGAATTGACGGCTGATTTTGATGCAAAAAAAGTACGAGGCAATATCTCTAATCTAACTTCTGAATTTCAGAATAAAACAGCCGATGATATAAAACTCGAAGGTAATATTTCAGCTAATAAAGTTGCAGGTTCTAGCACAGAGGGAACTCGTCTCGATGCCGCATTTTATGGACCAAACGCCGCAGAATTGTCGGGCTCATTTGTAAATGATGGAGAAGATTTCAAAGGCTCTTTCGGGGCGAAAAAACAATAATGGTGAAAATCAAGAAAATAATCATCGTAAAACTCGTCAGAATTTGGCGATTTTTACGCCTAACTTCTTTCAACAACGATCAAATTGAGGGGGTCGCCAGAGAATTTGCGATGCTTTGACCGCTTCTGCAATAATCGGATTTATCGTTGGAACGACCAGACACAGTAATCTAAATAAGGCAGAACTTTTTTATTTATTCTTGTTGTTTTTAATTTTGTTCTATTTTTCTTTATTGCTTCGGGGCGCATCTAAATTTAGGGTTAGTCTTTCTTTTATCCTCGTCATCCTGAGCGTAGCGAAGGATCTGCCGATGGAGATTTTTCGCCTGCGGCTCAAAATGACGAATTTTTAGACACACCCTTCGGAGATATAAAAATGATATTCGGATTAACACTTGTTGCCATAACTATGGGAATAATTACTGGATATATTATTTTTATAGTCAATTACGGCGACAAAATAGAAAACTACAAGATGAAAAATTAGCACATAAACCATAATTATGATTTAGGCTCTTTTACTTACTGTAGCGGTTTTCGCTTTTATCGCTTTTCTCATTTCTCTACCAAACGACCAAGATCCAAGCTTAAATAAACAGATAAAAAAGGATGAATAATGAATAAAAAAATCACTCTCGCACTAGCTTGTTTTATTACCAGCAATTTATACGCAGAAAACCGTGCTGAACTTCTCCCCGAACCGCAACATAAAGATTTTACTAACAATCTAGTCGGTGAAAATATCCGCAAGAGTGCAAAAACGGAAAACAAAACAGTTACCGAAGTTTCATTAGAAGACTTAAAAAATAATCCACAATTATTAGAAAGAGTGTTGGATAAAGCCATTGAAACCAATCAAATTAAACTAGTAGAATTATTGCTACCGTTTTATATTGAAAACCCTAATCACGATAAAACATTAGTAACTTATGCAAAAGCAAAAATAGCTATAAATCAAGGTGATACAAAAAAAGCAATTGAACTTTATCAAGAGATAATCAATAAAAATCCTGATTTAACTCCCACTCGCTTTTATCTTGCACAAGCTTTGCTGCTAGACGGTAATTTAATTAGCGCAAGAGAGGAATTTAATAAAGTCAAGGCTGATAAAAATTTACCGAAAGAGGTAGAAGTTGTAGTCGATAAATATTTAGAACAAATCGCCAAGCAAAATAAATGGAAATTTGATGTTAATGCCTATTACATCGACGATAAAAATGTCAATAATTCAGCCAATTTACCGCCTGAAACCGCCGAAAATTGCGGTTTTTTACAAGATTGCACCATCACTTATCCGCAAGGCGAAAGAGCACATGGTTTCGGCTTCGGCTTAAATGCTAGAAAAGATTTCGCCATTGCCGATAAAAATTATTGGCGGATTGCAAGCAATAATTACGGCAAATATTATTGGGATAAACATAACTACACGGATATAACAACAAGCATTTCGACAGGTCTGGTGCATCGTTCAGCCAAACAAGAAACTTCCGTAATGCCCTATGTCGGTCGCAGAATGTATGGCGACAGCACTTATAGCAAAAATGTCGGTATTAACTTTAATAATGCCAGAGTTATAAATAATAACTTTACTTTATTCTCCGCGGTTGATATTGGTCGTCAATCTCATCCCGATAGAAAATATTTGGACGGCGTTGATACCTCAATCTCTAACACTCTTCTATACCGCTCTTCCCCAAAACAATATTTCACTTTCGGACTTGATTTCGGACAAAGCACGGCTCGCGATAAAAGTGAAGAATATAAATATGGCGGAATAAGAACAGGTTGGGGAAGAAACTGGCAGCGGGAAATTACTACTAACCTATCTGGAGGAATATTAAAACGCTACTATCAAGCTGAAAATTTCTTCGGAACAAAACGCCAAGATGATGTTTATTACGGCAAATTCAGCATCCATAAAAATAACTGGCAAGTTTTCGGAATTACTCCACAATTAGTCGCAAGATATCAAAAAAATGATAGTAATCAAAAGTTCTATACCTATGATAAAAGCCAAGTTTATTTCGATTTCTTAAAAAATTTCTGATAAATATGAAGGAATAATTTATGCCACAAGTTGTTCAAAATAATGCGCAGGAGATTTTCCAGTTATACGGTTCTTTATCCGATGAAGGTCGCAGTCAGGCAATAAACTTTTTGCAATACTTGTTACAACAGGAACAAAACGAAAAATTAGAAGAAAATCAAGATGCTTTTCATCAAATTGATGCTCTCATTGGCAATAACATCAGTTGGAGAAATGAAGCTGAAATGATTAAAGAATTAGCCGAATTTCGCCGTAATCGGACAAGATTATGAAAATTTTGCTTGATACGAATGTGCTCATTTCAGCTATTGTGTTCGGCGGCTTACCAAGAAAATTATTGTTGGATTTATTTGCAAATCGACAACAACAGCTCTTCATTTCTTCATATATTGACCAAGAATTTCAAGAAAAAAATAAAAGAAAAATGGGCAGATAAATACCAAAACATATACGCCATTTACCGACAAATGAACTTTATTTTTATAGAAAGTACAAAGGAAAAACTCGGAAATTTAAGAGATGAAAAAGATATCCCTGTTCTCTCCGATGCTATTTATTATCAAATGGACATCATTTTGACAGGCGATAAAGATTTTCTGGATGCAAATTTAGATAAGCCGCTTGTTTTATCTCCAACAATGTTGATGGAATATATAAAGCACTCTCTTTAATAATTTACTCAATTACAAAGAAATCATCTCCAACTGCTCTAACGGAAACTGCAAAAACTGCTCGCCGATTGCACGAAAACGCAATGGAATATCGGATACGAAGAAGCGGTAATCTGGCTTTTCCTCTTGATTATTCAACAAATTTTTCTCCCACAAAACTCGATAAACCGCCTCTGCCGTGGTCGTTGATGAATCAACTAAATTTATCCCTTTTGCTTCTTCGGCGAGCAGTGGTTTTATGAGCGGATAGTGAGTGCAACCGAGTATAAGAGTGTCAATTTTTTCCTGCAAGAGTGGCGGTAAATATTCACGAAGAGCTAGCCTTGTTACTTCATTATCCAACCACCCCTCTTCTATTAAGGGTACTAACACGGAACAAGCCTCGGAAAAAACACGACATACGGCAAATTTATCCTGCCAGAGATGTTTTCGCTCTTCAATTGCCTTGGGATATGCCTTGCTATTTACCGTCGTAGAAGTTGCTATCACGCCGATTTTCCCCGTTGTACTCGCAGCAATTGCTGCTTCCGCCCCTGCGCCAATTACATCAATGACGGGCATTTTTCCTGCCATTTGACGAATTTTTGTCCCAGCAACTGCGGCAATTGTGTTACAAGCAATGACTAAAACCTTCACTTGTTGTTC
Organism: Cardiobacteriaceae bacterium; assembly: GCA_017484165.1. Taxonomy (GTDB): domain Bacteria; phylum Pseudomonadota; class Gammaproteobacteria; order Cardiobacteriales; family Cardiobacteriaceae; genus RGIG9182. The sequence continues at coordinate 28,389 of JAFUTP010000070.1, forward strand.
CAGTAAAAATTCGACGATTTGCCCACTAAATTGCTCAATTGTGTTACGGGATTTTGTGCCGTAAGGAACGCGGGCGGTATCGCCGAAATAAACGATATTTTCTCGCGGTAAGCGTTCCCGTAATGCGCGCACAACGGTAAGACCGCCAACCCCAGAATCAAATACTCCGATTGCTTTCTTCTCTTGCAGCATTTTTTCACCTCCATATAGTCGTGCCAATTCAAAATAGACGAGGCAGCGAGCCGAAGACAGTATACCCAATACGGCGAGGCGAAGCTAACGAAGTATTATTTTGAAGTGGAACGACTATATAAAAAAACAAAAGAGCGGTTTAATAATTCACCGCTCTTTATCGTTAATTCACAATTTAAGCTTATTTCAACTCAATATAAGCATTCTTGCGAAGTTCAATCAAATATTTTTCCCAAGCATCTCGCATTGCCATTTGTGCCAGCTGCTCACGGATTTTTGCCCGCAACATCGCATCGCTACGGTCGATGTTATGCCGTTCTTTGACCAGCAAAATATGCCAACCGAAATTCGTTTCAAAGGGGGCGGTAATTTGACCGATTGGAGCTTCAATCATTTGCTTGGCGAAATTCGGATCAACCATATCAGCAGAAACCCAACCCAAATCCCCACCGACTACCGCCGATTTTGGATCTTGCGAATAACGAGCGGCTATTTTTGCAAAATCAGCACCGCTTTTGAGTGCGGCATAAATTTGATCGATTTGCGTTTTGGTCATTGCAGGATTTTTCGGATTGGTTTTGAGCAAAATATGCGATGCCCGAGCATTTGCTACTACATATTTACCAGCACCTTCCGCGGTTTTATCGACTACCTTCAAAAAATGCATTCCATCAGCATCAACCACTGGTTCAGGAGTAATTTGACCGCTTTGCAGATTTATCACCGCATTAGCAAATCTTTGCGGAATTTGTCCGATATTGACCGTCCCCAAATCATTAAATCTCGCATTAGGTATTGCAGCTGCTGCGATTTGTAAATCATTGTGTGACTGTTTCAAGGCAGCTGAAATTTCCGCGAGAGTTTTATTCAAATTTTTACCGCGTTCCATTGGATTTTCGTCTGCTAGCGGTAGTAATAAATCTTGCAAATGGATACTGCTACCTTCCTGTCTAGCAATTTGTGCAACTTGATTAGCAATTTGCTGCTGACTAATTCGCACTTCTTCCCCGACAATGCGCTCTTGCAATTGTCCCATTGTGATTTGCTCTGCAATCACCGCACGGTAAGCTTTCGCATCCATTCCCGTTTCCATCGCGATTTTAGACATCAATTGTTCAGGAGTTAGGCGATTTTTTCCCGCTACTTCCGCAATTGCCGCATTTATTTCCGCATCCGTTACTTTCACCGCCGCGTCTTTTGTCGCTTGTTTTATCAGCAAGCGGTCGATAATGCCGTCTAAAATCATTTTTTGTCGCATATCTGGCGACATTTGTGCTGCAAGTTCAGGCGGAATTTGTGCCTCAAATTGAGCAATTTCCTTATTTAATTGACTACGGCTTAATGCTTGATGATTAACAATTAGTGCTACATCATCAACAATTTGTGCGCCAGTTTGAATTGAAGTTTGCGGACCGAATTGCAATTCCTGTGCTTGTGCAACATTTATTGTCAAAAGTAAAGATAAATATAAATAACAAAGACTATTTTTTACCATCGACGCTTTCCTCTATATTTATTTAGTATTAAGAACAAATACAAACAAAATATAATTATATTTTTCAACAAAATTCTATTTATAAAAATGTTTCGTTTTATCTTAAAAATTATTCGCAATATTTTTTATTTTTGCGTCGCTATTGGAATTTTCGGGATCATCATCGCCTGGATTTACGCAAAAAAACTCGAACACGATTATCAATTAGACAGTCAAGATTTATCTGGCGCACTTTGGACAATGCCCGCTCGGGTTTTCGCTCGCCCCTTGGAAATTTATGAAGGTGCGGAACTTTCCAAAGAAGAACTAATCGAAGAATTAAAACTTATCGGTTATCATCAAGTAACTTCTGCTATAAAGCCAGAGCAATATGAAGTATCAGAAAATAGCGTTATTTATTACGCAACCGAATTCGCATTTTGGGATCAAAAACGCCCTATCCGTCGAATGGAAGTGCAATTTGAAGACGGAAAAGTTAAATCGGTAGAAAATTTAAGTTCTCTGGAAAAGGTAGCTATGGAACGCTTAAATCCCTTACGGATTGCAAATATTTATCCGCAACACCGTGAAGACCGCGTTCTAGTTAAATATGACGAAATACCTCCCGTTTTGATTGATGCCATCATCGCCACCGAAGACCGTAATTTTTACATTCACCCTGGCATTGACCCACGCGGAATATTTCGTTCTATTTATGTAACTTTCATCGCCAAAGGTAATCAGCAAGGTGCTTCAACGATTACCCAGCAATTCATCAAAAATCACTATCTAACCAACGAACGCAAATATTCCCGCAAAATCAAAGAAATGCTGATGGCTTTGGTTTTGGAACGCCATACCAGCAAGCAAAAAATCCTTGAAGGTTATATCAATGAAATTTATCTCGGACAAGACGGACAACGGGCTATTCACGGTTTCGGCTTGGCAAGCGAATATTTTTTCAATAAACCTCTCGACGAATTAAACCTGCATCAAATCGCAACCCTTGTCGCTTTGGTGCGCGAACCTGGCAATGCCGACCCGCGTAAAAAACCTGAAAAAGCACTCGAACGGCGCAATTTGATGCTACGAGTAATGCGCGAGCAAAATTTAATCACCGCCGAAGACGAAAAACTTGCCGCATCGCTGCCGCTTGATGTCGTGCCTGTAGAGCAAACTCGCGACCGTATCCGTTTTCCGCATTTTGTTGATTTAGTAATGCGTCAGCTCGGGCAGGACTACAAAACCGAAGATTTAACCAAGCAAGGTTTGAATATCTACACCACACTCAATCCGCAAGTGCAGGCGAAAGTGCAAAAATCCCTTACCGCCGAACTCGGAAAACTAGAAAAATCCAAGGGTCTGAAATCGCGGTTTTTGCAAGGTGCGGGCGTGATTGTTGATGTCAATCGTGCCGAAGTTGTAGCTTTAATCGGTTCGCGCAATGCAGAAGAGCTTGGTTTTAACCGTGCAATTTCCGCGCAACGGCATATCGGTTCGCTAGTCAAACCGCCGATTTATCTCGCCGCACTTGAATATCCAAACCGTTATAACCTCTACACTCGCATCGACGACAGCCCCTTTACTTACAAAGGCTGGTCGCCGCAAAACTACGGCAGAAATTTTCACGGCAAAGTAACCTTGCTCGATGCCCTAGTTCATTCTTACAACATTCCTGCCGTGCGGGTTGCACTCGATTTAGGTTTGCGTGATGTAGTCGGCACTTTGGAGCGGCTTGGCGCGCACACAGGCATTCCGCTTCATCCTGCAATTTCTTTGGGTGCAATTGAAATGACACCGTTAGAAGTTGCGCAAATTTATGAAACTTTCGCTTCTGGCGGTTATTACAACCCACTGCGCGCCATTCGCGAAATCACTACCGTCGATGGTGAAATTGTCAAACGCTTTGATGTGCAAGGTGTGCGGGCGATTGAACCTTCAACTCATTATTTAATTTCTTACGCTTTACAGGAAATTCCGCGCCGCGGCACGGCAAAAGCGGTCTATAACCATTTCGATAAGGAATTAAATATCGCAGGTAAAACAGGCACTTCTAACAATTACAAAGACAGCTGGTTTGCTGGTTACACGGGAAATTATCTGGCGGTTGCTTGGGTCGGTAATGACCAAAATAAACCGACCAAACTTTCAGGCGGACAAGGCGGTCTGCCGCTTTGGATTGCAATGATGCAAAATCTTCCGCTCAAACCGTTGGAAGTCCCTGAACCTGGTTCAATCGTAACTACCAGCTGTAACGGCAACAAAATGGCTCCACATATCGCAACTTATTACGGTTGCGAACAGCCACAAGAGCAATATGAAAGTTACAGCAACGGTGATGAAATGTTCTACGGTGAATCCTTCGAACTTTCATCTTTACCAGATAATCAAGGCGATAGCTTTTATCAACAGCAGCAAGGACAAAATGCCGATTTTGGCAGCGGAGTTGAATTTGTATCCAACGAGTGGCAGCAAGCAGCTCAACAAAATAATCCACAAGCTTGGAACGATGCGAACGCGCCGCAAGCTTACGGACAAGCGGGATACGAGGAAAATTATCAGCAAGCCGCGCCGCAAACTGATGCTGCTTATCAAGCACCGCCAGCTGCGCAAAACAGTTATGACGACTACCAGCAACAAGCGCCGCAACCTGATATCGACAGCGGCACTCGTTTCGGTAACGGTGAAAATGAAAGCGATTGGGGCTGGTGATATCCGTACCTAAAACAAAAAAACACCGTCGTTTTGCGGCGGTGTTTTTATTGGCTTCATCTAAATTTAGGGGTAGTTCTATTTTTTTTATCTTCTTCATCCTGAACGCAGCGAAGTATCTGCCGATGGAGATTTTTCGCCTACGGTTCAAAATGACGAATTTTTAGACAAATCCTATTTATTTTCCTAAACAATAAAAATGGCAATACTGTTTATTTCCGACATTCATCTTTCTCCTGAACAAAGAGAAATCACGCATGAATTTTTTGCGCTTTTAACAAAGATAGAAAAAATTCGCCCAGATGCGGTTTTTATTTTGGGAGATTTATTTAATTTCTGGATTGGCGATAAAGCCGTTGATGATTTTTCCCGTCAGATTGCCGCGGAAATCAAAAAGACCAGCAAAATTTGCCCGATATTTTTCCAGCGCGGTAACCGTGATTTTTTTATTGCTGAAAAATTTTGCGCCTTATCGGAAATGACGCTTTTGCCCGATATTTTTATTTTTGAATACGAAAACCGCAAAATCCTGATCGAACACGGTGATTTACTCTGCACCGATGATGTTAATTATCAAAAACTGCGCCGTGTATTGCGCTCAAAAATTATTTATCGTCTGGCAAAAATTATGCCGAGTTTTCTAATCCGTAAAATCGCCGAAATGCTCCGCCGCAAGAGTAAAAACGCAACACAGCGTAAAACAAAATCAATACTCAACACCAACCCGCAGGCAATCAAACAAAGATTTTTAGTAAGTAAGGTTGATATAATTATTCACGGTCATACACACTGCCCCGGTGTGCAATCTCTCGATAAGAATAAATACATAGTTGTGCTGGGAGATTGGAATCCAATGGGAAAGACATTTCTGTTCAGTTCCGAACAAAATTTGGAATTGATATTAAGTGGTGATTTAGCCGCTAATTAGTAATTTTCTATCGCTAATCCTTCAAAAAAGAAATGTAATTAAACCTACGGTTTTTTTGCGTCTATTTTTTTGCGAATTTTGCGAATAAAAATTTCTCTGGGCGGCTTTATTGCCGTTTTCATTCGCAAATATGCAAAAGGAGTAAAAAACCTTATGAGCAATAGTTGCACCTCAATTATGTTGAGTGATCCAATTACCTTAAAACCAACGCTAACTATCAAAGAAACCCTCGAAATAGTGCGCAATTCACCGAGCAGATATATGCCTGTTGTCGATGAAAATGGCGACTATCTCGGGGTTTTTTCGTCTATGACTTTAATTAGGCTACTTCTGCCTGAAAGCGTCAGCATCAAAGGCGGTAAAAATAAATTTGAGCTGGACTTTATGGACACTTCCCTGCCCGAACTTAAAGAAAAAGTCGCTCAATTTGCCGATAAGCAAATCAAGGATTACATCATTACCGACGAAGTTCCGACCTGCACACCAAAAACTAGCGTGATGGAAGCATTAAATCTGCTCTACAAACACCGCTATCACACCATTGTGCTGGAAGAAAATTCGCGCAAATTCCTCGGAATTGTTTCTATCAAAGGAACATTCCAAAAAATTCTCGCTTCCTGAAATTAGGAGGAACATTTAATGAATACAAATGAATTGGCAGTTACCGTCAATTGCAACACATATACAGGCGTTGCAACTACGGATTCTGCTGCTAGTGCTTGTGCGGCTGCCGAGCAAGCTTGTAATTTAGCGGCAAGCAAAGCGGCGGAATGTGGTTCTGCTGGGCAAGCGGTAGCGCAAGTTGTAGAAGAAGTCGCCAAAACTGGCATTTTCGGTATCAATGCAATGTGGCTTTCGGCGATTATTTTGATTGTCGTTTATATGATTCTGATTACCGAGAAAATTAACCGTGCGGTGCTAGCCTTAATCGGTGCATCGTTGATGATTTTCTGCGGACTGCTCAATCAGGAGCAAGCTCTGCATCATGTAGATTTCAACACGCTTTGGCTGTTAATCGGGATGATGATGCTGGTTTCTATCACCTCAAAAACTGGGGTTTTCCAGTATGTCGCGATTAAATCTGCCAAGGTAGTTAAGGCATCACCAATCGGCATAATGATGATGCTGATGCTGATTACCGCAGTATTTTCAGCGTTTCTCGATAATGTAACCACCGTGCTTTTAGTTACACCTGTAACTTTGCTCATTACCGAACAGTTGAAAATTAAGGCGTTTCCTTTCTTATTCGGCACGATTCTGGCATCGAATATCGGTGGAACGGCAACACTTATCGGCGACCCACCGAATATCATCATCGGCTCACGCACACATTTAACTTTTGGCGATTTCCTAATTCATATGTCGCCAGTTGCGATTGTGATTTTGATTGCTACCTGCGCAATTTTGTGGCTTTTCTGGCGTAAAGGCTTAAACGCAACCGCGGAAGCTCGCGCCAAAGTTATGAAATTCAACGAAAAAGAAGCAATTCATGACGCTGTTTTACTTAAAAAATGCGCCATTGTCTTCGGTTTAGTTTTAATCGGATTTATGGCTGGACACCCGCTCGGTATCGAACCAGGAACGGTTGCTCTCGCTGGTGCAGCATTGTTGATGTTGCTTGCTTACGGAAAACTTCCAGGCGAAAAACAAACCGAAAGCGTGCATCACACCTTCGGCGAAGTGGAATGGATTACGATTTTCTTCTTTATGGGACTGTTCATCATCGTCGGCGCGGTGGAATCTAGCGGACTGCTTAAAGTTCTTGGCGAAAAACTCATCGCTGCAACTGACGGTTCAATCGAAAAAATGGCATTTGCCGTGCTTTGGGTTTCAGCGATTTTGTCATCGTTCTTGGATAACATTCCGTTCGTCGCCACGATGATTCCACTGCTGGAAACCGCACAAGGAACTACAACAATCGAACAATTCGAACCTGTTTGGTGGGCTTTGTCGCTTGGTGCTTGCTTGGGTGGAAACGGAACTTTGGTCGGTGCATCAGCTAACTTAACCGTTGCAGCATTTGCAGAAAAAGCTAAACAACCAATCAGCTTCGTGCAATACACCAAATATGCCTTCCCGATTATGTTGATAACCATCGCAATCGCTCACGGCTATTTGATGCTGCGCTATTTTTAAGTTGTGCTACAATTTCCTAAATCAGCAATACAAAAACAACTCAGTTTCGACTGGGTTGTTTTTTTCTGATATATTTTGTTAGCTTTTTGTCATACAATTTTTATTTCAATATTAGGAGGGCAAATGCCGAGTATCACATTTTCTATTCGTCTCGATAGCGAGCTTAAAAAGCAATCTTTTGAAATGATTGAGTCTTATGGTTTAACTCCCGCACAGGCAATCAAAATGTTTTTGACACAAATCGTGCAAACCCAATCTATTCCTCTTTCACTCAATTATCAAAATCCACAAGCAGAAGAAACTGCCAACTCTCAAAATAGCGAAGAAAATTCTCTCGCCACAGAAGCTCAAAATCAATTTGATAACTAGTATTTTTTTCCAGCTGCGGTCGGTCGCGTGCCGCGGTCGCCAGCACCGACCCGACGCGGTCGGGGGCGAATTCTACTTCGCATCTACGCGTGCCGTATTCGGTATTTATTTACAAAACAAATCCGCCGTTTATTTCGGCGGATTTTTTATTTTTACCGTCAATTCCTGCCCTCTTCCGTCATTTTGAGCGCAGCGAAAAATCTATCGACAGATCCTTCGCTTCGCTCAGGATGACGACAGTATTGTTTGGCGGTTTTACCGTCAGCCGTTAGCGAAAAATCTCTCACCGTAACCGTCA
>JAFUTP010000071.1 GCA_017484165.1 Cardiobacteriaceae bacterium
GAAGACGCGGATATTGACGCTAAAAATAAAAAATCCGCCGTGTAAAAACGGCGGATTTGTTTTGCAAATAAATACAAATAACGGAACTTGTAGGTGTAAAGTAGGATTTGCTCCCGCGCACCGCGGGTCGCGGCACGCGACCGACCGTGGGTCAATCAATTATTCGGAGCGATTTCCATTGTTTCGAAAGAGTTGCTTGGTTCTTTTTCTTCTGGTTTTTCTTCCGTAACGCTTGCTTCGTTGTTGATTTCGGTTGTTTCGGTTTTGTTGAAATTATCTGGATCGGAGAGTATGGCGAGTTTCTGTGCTTTTTCGATGAGCGGAACATCTTTGACTTCCCGTTCAGCATAAAGCATTGCTTGATGGCGGAGCGTTCTTGCAACGGGTGCGATTTCTCCTGCTAATAAGCCAGCAAGTGGCATTTTTTCGCCGAGACATTCTGCTGCTGCACCATGTAACCAAACTGCGGCGGAAAGTGCGACTTCGGTTTTCATTCTTTGCGCGAGGAAACCTGTAATCATTCCCGTCAGCACATCGCCAGTGCCAGCGGTTGCGAGCCCAGCGTTGCCAGTTTCGTTGATATACAGATTGCCAGAATGCGAGGCGATAACGGTTTTGTTGCTTTTGAGCACAACCCAAGCTTTGAAAGTTTCTGCGAGTTTGGTTGCGCATTCGCGTTGATGTTGTTGGACATAGGCGGTTTCGCATTTGAGTAAGCGTGCTGCTTCGCCGATATGCGGTGTGAGAACTTTTTCGCCTTCGTAATTTTCGAGCGAGACGACTGCGAAATCATTAAATGCCATCAAATTCAAAGCATCGGCATCAACCACAATCGGGCAACCAGCTGCGAGCTTTAATGCGTGTAAAAATACATTTCTTGCACGATTATCCGTTCCTAATCCGCATCCAACCGCAACTGCCGATGCTGTCGGTAAAGTGTCGATTTGAGCTAAACCACGCAGCATAATTTCTGGATAGTTATGCAGGAAGGGAACGGGAAGATTATCTTGCGCGAAAACACCGTAAGTTTTACCGCAGCCCATCAATTGTGCGGCGACCGTGCTAAGCGCAATTGCACCGCCCATTCCAGCTGCACCACCGAAAATAACGGCATTACCGAAAGTTCCTTTATGCGATTCAGGTGAGCGTTCGACGATGATGTCAGGGAAAATATCGATGATGGTTTGCAAATATTTCTTTTTAATCTTCATTTGTGGAAGCTCCGTAGGAATGAAATTGATGGAAAGTCTAGAAAAAAGGCAAAAGTTATAGTCGATTTTGTGCCAAATTGCTTGTTTTGTAAGCGTCTTCGAGGCTAAAAGCACCGTCGTATAAAGCTCTTCCGATGATTGCGCCATAAATTTGGGGAGAAATTTTTGCAAGATTTTCAATATCTTGCAAGCTAGAAACACCGCCTGATGCGATGACGGGAATATCAGTTTTAGCGGCGAGTTCCGCGGTTTGTTCGAGATTTACGCCTTGCATCATTCCGTCGCGGCTGATATCGGTATAAACGATTGCGGCGATATTTTTGGCTGAAAATTTTGTGGCAAGTTCGACGGCACGAATTTCGGCAAGCTCTGCCCAACCTTGGGTTGCAACTTGACCGTTTTTAGCATCGATGCCGATGATTATTTTTTGGGGATATTTCGTAGCGAGTTCGGATACATATTCAGGATTTTGCGCCGCTTTTGAACCGAAAATACAGTAAGAAATACCGAGATCCCAATAGTGTAGGGCGGTTTTTTCATCACGGATACCTCCGCCGAGTTGCAAAGTAAGTTCGGGAAACTCTTTGGCAATTGCTTGAATTTGCTGGGCATTTTTTGGGCTACCCGCGAAAGCTCCGTCTAAATCAACGATATGCAGCCGTCTTGCTCCTTGCTTGAACCATTTTTCGGCGGCGGTAAGTGGATTGTCGGCAAAAATTGTCGCATCGTTCATTTTTCCTTGGCGCAGACGGACGCATTGACCGTCTTTCAAATCGATAGCTGGAATAGGGAGCATTGTTTTCCTTAATTTTTTTGTATGAATTTTTGTATGAATAAATCAAACGGTATAAACAGGCGCATTTTACGGTTGCCAAGCGACAAAATTTGCCAAAAAGCGCAAACCGTTTTCTCCTGATTTTTCGGGATGAGCTTGCAATCCCGCGATATTGTCTTTGGCAACCGCAGCAGGGAAAGTTTCGCCGTAAGAGCAAGTGCCGATGGAAAAATCGTTGTCGGTTAAGTGATAGCTATGCACAAAGTAGAAAAAACTATTGTCAGAAATACCGTTCCAGAGGAAATGTTCGCGGTTTTGCTTAATTTGATTCCAGCCCATTTGCGGGATTTTGATTTTTTCTCCGCAATCTTGACCGTCAGGATTAAAGCGAACTGTTTCGCAATCGAGCAAGCCAATTCCATCAACACCGTTATTTTCCGTGCTATGGCAGCTCATCAGTTGCGGGCCGATGCATATCCCGAGAAACGGCTTGTTTTTTGCGGCATCTTTTAGCGCGGCAAGGAGATGTTTGCTTCTTATCGCCGCCATACACGCTGCAATCGCCCCCTGTCCAGGAAGAATAATTCGGTCAGCAGCTTGGATTTTTTCAGGTGTATCAACGAGTTCAACCCGAGCATTTAGTGCGACTTTTTGCACCGCTTTATAGGCACTGTGCAAATTTCCCATTCCGTAATCAACTATTGCAATATTCATTAAAGTAAGACCTGTGATTTTTATATTCTCTATTATCAATATTTATGCACTATCAATTTGTGCAAGATTTTGCATCAAAGAATAAAAAGCGGCAATAAAAACGCCGCTCTTTTGATTTTTATTTATCACTCCTTTGCTTCATTTCTTCTATCTAGTAATTAAATTTTTCAATAATGAATTGATTATCAGTAGTTATTTCAATAGAACCTGAATTGAATATTTCAAATGAGACTATTTTTATTTTTCCGCAATAAATATTTATTGTGAGAAAATAAAATTGAAAAGCAGAATTCAAGATAAATAACACTTTATTCCAAGGAAGAATTATTCCTTCTGGTTGTTTATAAATTAACTCTTCTATTTCGGACACTCCCTGTATGTTACTGTTATTGAATGCCCCTTCTTTTGCGACATAATCTATTTCATATATTTGCCAAATATATTCATCTTTATATATATCCTCAAAGAAATGCGTAACTTGAAAATCACAGGTTGTTTGGGGTTTTTGTAGCCGATACGATTTTATTCATTTTGGTATTTCAACTTGTTTTTTCTTGACTGATTGTTTAAGAACTTATAAAAAAGCAGAAGGTTTCACTCTTCCGCTTTTTTATCTACATTTTCCAAAAATTGTATTCTTTACTTAATTCAAGAGTATCGTCATACAATTTGAACCAGCAGTCCCATAGGCTAGTGCTAACTACCACGATTAAATAATCTCGCTCGTAATATATATCGTGGAATTTCA
>JAFUTP010000072.1 GCA_017484165.1 Cardiobacteriaceae bacterium
CATCAAAGATACCAGTTGTAGAACAATTAAACTCACGCGCGATTTCATATAAATATTTATCAGGATTTTTATCAACATACTCTTTTAGCTTTTCTGGATTTATTTTTTCCACTCTTTTACCACCACTCTTGTGTATTAAACTTTCACCTCTTGCGGCAGTTTCTTTCCATCTAACGACAGTTCGGTAGTTTAAATTCAATAATTTACTAGTTTGAAGCACATTACCGTTTAATTTTGCTAAAATTTCTAGTGTTTTTTCCTTAAATTTAATGTCATAAGCCATAAATAAATACTCCAAATTAGCTGAAAAATTGATTGTAACATATTTTGTTACTTTGATGCGAAATGACTATACAACAGCGAAGCGCGTGTTTATCACTCCCACGATTTTAGCTTTAAAGAATTATGGCACCGTTATATCCAAATTGGTATAACTCACCAAAATACTAGGGAATTAAGCAGTTTTTTAAAATTCACGGTGCTGGTGGTGATTATGCCATAAGCGAACTAATGTATATTTGGAAAAAACAAAAAACTGCAATTTTCAAAGTTGTAATTAACTCACTTGTTAAATATTTTGCATATTCATATGGCTATTACATATCTTTATTAAATAAAAAAATACGGTATTGAAATTAAATCTTCTGCTAATAATATTTTTTTGGGGTATTGACAGATTATTATTCCCTCTTTTATGTTTTTATCTGCAACTGTTTTTTGTAAAGTTTTGAATGATGCTGCCATTTTTTTATTAGGGTTACCTGTGCTTTTTATCTCTATTGGGTAAATATTTTGCCCATCTTCGATGATTAAATCTATGTCTTTTTGGTTAGTATCACGGTAAAAATATATTGGCGGTTCTTTACCGTTGTTATAGAAAGATTTGATAATTTCATTGATTACAAATGTTTCAAAAAATTGACCAGATTTTGCCCCTGTTTGTATAGTTTCAGGGCTTGTCCATTTGCTTAAATATGCCATTAAACCAGTATCAGTCATATAAACTTTTGGAGTTTTAATGGCTCTTTTTAGATGATTATTGGCATATGGTTTGAGTAAATAAATAATTCCTGATGCTTGCAAAACCGACAGCCAGCGTTTAACGGTTTCAATTGATATTTCGACCTCTTGGGCAATATTTGAATAATTTAATAATTCCCCACTCCTTGCAGCAATTGCGGACATAAACTTGCTAAAATTCGCAGTATTTTCCACATTGATAATTTGCCGTATATCCCGTTCGATATAAGTTGCGACATAGGAAGCATAATAAATTCCCCAATCGGTTTCTTGTTCATATAATCTTGGCATCGAGCCTTGATGAATAACTTGCCAGATATTTTTATTATTTTCAATTGGATTTCTATTATCTAAATAGTCGAGATTGGGAATAAAAGGCTTAAAAAATTCATCATGGTTTATTTCTCGAAGTGATAAACCTCCTAGTTTTAAGATTGCAATTCTGCCTGCCAATGTTTCTTGCACATTTTTCATCAGCTCAAATGCCTGCGAACCAGACAGCAAAAACAAGCCATTTTTCTTTTTTGTATCAAGTTCCATCTTAATTAAGGAAAAAATTTCAGGTGCATATTGCACTTCGTCCAGAATTGTCGGTAATTTGCAGGAATTGATAAATAAAAACGGTTCTATTTGTGCTTGTTGGCGCAGCATTGGGTCATCAAATGTGAGGTAAGAATAATCACTAAAAACTTCTTTCAGCAAGGTTGATTTTCCGACTTGTCTTGCACCAGATAGCAAAAGTGCAGGAAATTGCTGGGCAATGCGGCGTAGAGTTGTTTCTTGTTGGCGTGAGATATACATAATTATTTAGTTTAATTTCTAGGATGACCTTCATATTAAACTAGATTTGCTCTTTTGCAAGGGAAAAATTCTGGTAAAAGTTATTTCTTCGCTTAATTTGACGGAGTAAAATAGAAAATTTAGTTTATTTTCAACATAAATATATAAATTAAACTAATTTTTTCCTTTTGCCCGATAAGTCCTTTGAAATATTTAGAAAATTCAGGCTTAATTTCTAGATTTTTTTATTGATTAGGGCGCATCTAAATTTATGGTTAGTTCTATTTTTTACCATCGTCATCCTGAGCACAGCGAAGGATCTGCCTATGATAGAGATTTTTCGCCTACGGCTCAAAATGACGAATTTTTAGATATGCTAATTAGATAATTCAATTCGTAAAAAATTACGGTATTAGACTACAAATAATAATTTTTTTCATTTATCTGCTATAATCCACCTCGTTTTTATTTAGTTTTTATCGAATATTTGTTAAATCTATGGAAGACTTTTCTGCGATAAGCATTGCGCTGCCAGCGTTTTTAGTAGTTTTGCGTGAAGGGATTGAAGCCGCATTGATTGTGGGAATTATTGCAGGATTTTTACGGCAAACGGGCAGGCAGCAGCTGATGAAATATGTGATTTTGGGGGTTATCGTCGGGGCTGTTTTGTGTGCTGGCGTGGGATATGTAATGTTTAAGCATATCGGCACAATCCGCCAACGCGAGCAGGAATTAGTTGTAGGAATTGTCGGATTGGTTGCGGTTGGGCTTTTGACTTATATGGTTTTTTGGCTCAAAAACGCCGTGCCGAGCCTTAAAGAAAAATTACGCTCCAAGCTCACGACACAAATCGGTGAAAAACGCGAAAGCGTAATGTTGATTTTTATGGCATTTTTAGCGGTAGTGCGCGAAGGTTTGGAGGTTATCTTTATTCTCATCGGCATTATTAGTCAAACTTTCGGCAAACCGAAATTGATTGCTTATCAAAATGCTTATGTAGTCGGGTCTTCGCTTGGTTTGCTGGTAGCAATTTTTGTCGGTTATGCGATTTATCAAGGAGCGGCGCGGATAAATCTCGGGAAATTTTTCCGTTGGACGGGAGCGTTTTTGATTTTGGTCGCAGCGGGATTGTTTATCGGTTCTTTCCGCGCCTTGCACGAGGCAGGAGTTTGGAATCTCTTCCAGCAGCAAATAATGCTTTGTAATAAAAATTCTTTGATGACGGCAATTGTGTCGATTAGTGTCTTGTTTGCATTATTCTGTATTGCAGCTGCGGGCTGCTATTTCTTCTTACGGCGCAATAATGAGGCGGTAAAAATACGACAAATTAGCACATATATCGCTATTTGTATTGCAATTGCTGCGATTCTTGTATTTTGTTATAGCCTGCGGATATTTCCTGATTTCGAAACTATGTATGCCGAGCTGCCGAACTGTATCAATATGCAAAAAGTGTTGCCCGAAGATGATTCGTTTATCGGTGTGATGTTGAGCGGCTTTTTTGGTTACACCGACCGTCCTGTTTTATCAGATTTGATTTTGTATTTTGTTTATTTAATTCCTGCGGTGATTTTCTTTTTTACTAACAACGGTAAAAAGGAAAAATAAAACCGTATTCACAAATGCCTAAAAATGAAGGAGAACCGAATGAAGGCGAAAATCTCTCTGCTCGCTTTGAGCGTTTTACTTGCAACTTCCATCACTGCCGATGCCAAAGAGGCAAAAGCGAAACAAGCTGCCCAAAAAGCGGTAGAAGTTAGCGTAAATAATGATGCTTGCGAACCGATGGAAATTACCGTGCCGAGCGGTAAAGTTACTTTCAACATCAAAAATGTTAGTAAAAGAGCTTTGGAATGGGAAATTTTGAAAGGCGTGATGGTTGTTGATGAGCGCGAAAATATTTTGCCGCAATTGTCAGACAAATTAACCGTAACCTTGTTGCCTGGTGAATATCAGATGACTTGCGGACTTTTGAATAATCCCCGCGGAAAGTTGATTGTTACCGATAGCGGTTATGTTGATACAACTAATGCAGCGGAATTGGAAAAATTAGCTGAACCTTTGGCGCAATACAAGGAATATGCCCAAGCGGAAATTGATGAACTCGTCAAAAAAACCGAAGTGTTTGTTAAAGCCGTAAAAGAAGGCAAAGTTGATGAAGCCAAGGCATTATTTGCCGACACTCGCGTGCATTATGAAAGAGTTGAACCGATTGCCGAACTCTTTAACGAACTCGATCCTGCTATCGATGCCCGCGAAGATGATTACAAAAAAGGTGCGGAAGATCCAGAATTTACAGGCTTCCACCGTATCGAATATGCGCTTTGGGTTAAAAATTCCACCGAAGGATTAACCGAAATTGCGGATCGTTTGGAAAAAGATGTTAAACAATTGCAAACAGAAACCAAAGATTTCACTTTCCCACCGAATAAAGTGGTCGGCGGTGCAGCAACTTTAATTGAAGAAATCGCAGCGAGCAAAATTAGCGGTGAAGAAGACCGTTACAGCCACACTGATTTAAGTGATTTCCAAGCGAATTTAGACGGCGCGAAGAAAATCGTCGATTTATTCCGTAAAAATATCGAAGAAAAAGACGCAAAACTGCTCGGTTTGATTGATGGCGAAATTAAGAAAATAGACGATATTTTGGCGAAATACAAAACCGATAAAGGCTTTGCAACTTACGATAAATTAAGCGATGCTGACCGTAATGCTCTCAAAGCTCCAATAAACACTCTCGCCGAAGAACTTTCTAAATTAAGAGGATTGTTCGGTTTGGATTGATTTTTTCTATTTTCGAAAAGATAAAACGGCTAAAATCCTTGATGCGGTTTTAGCCGTTTTTTTATTTTGTGAGAGAAATTTATGAATGAAATATGCTATGCAGGAGAAATGGAAGAGGATATTACGGTAATCGAGGCTAGACCGTTACAAGGTGGTTGGCTGCTGGTTACTTTTTCCACAGGTGAAAAACGCCTGTTTGACACTACAAAATTACATGGTTTTTGTTTTTGCAAAATTGGCAGATGAAAAAATATTCAATAATCCAGTAATTCGCTATGGGGTAATCACTTGGGATAATGGCAAAATTGACATAGCACCAGAGACAGTTTATCGCGATAGTTATCCCTATGAGATTATGGCTGTATAAATAGGGCGTATCTAAATTAGGGTTAGTTACATTTTTTTACCCTCGTCATCCTGAGCACAGCGAAGGATCTGCTGATAGAGATTTTTCGCCTACGGCTCAAAATGACGAATTTTTAGACGCGCCCAATAGCATAAATATATTAAAACAACAGCAATTGCTGTGTATTTTGCACTTTCTTTTCTTGTTTTTTTGGCGTGCCAATAAGCAATTTCATATTGGCATATTGTTTTTCGGTAACCTCCAAACAACGGACATTTCCCTGTTCGGGGAGCATTGCGATTAGTCTTTTTTCATGCTTTTGGACGGCATCACGACCGCGAACAATCCGCGAATAAACCGAAAGTTGCAGCATTTGATAACCATCTTTTATCAAAGCTTTGCGGAAACGATTAGCAATTTTGCGTTCCAGTGCAGTTTTTACTGGTAAATCGAAAAAAACAATTATCCGCATAAAACGATTACTCATATTCTGTTTCTTTTGGCAATACCGTTTCAGGTAAAATTAAATAACTCTCATCATTATTTTTTAATACTGTTGATAGTGATTTTACAGTTTTATCAATTGCTGATAATAAACTATGTTTTGCACCATTCACTATTATTTCATAATTCAAAATTTTGATGATTTTTGCTTTTTCACTGGAATTAAAGTCTTTTGCTAATCCGTCTTGGATATATGATTGATAGATAAACAAATCTGCTGTTTGCCGAAAACATTCTATTAAATCATCGGATAAATTAAAGGGATTTAACTCATTTTTATGCCATATACCGAGTGCAGGAAGAAAACCGTAAGCACAAATGCTTCTACTAACTGCCGAACGAATAATTGAATAAGCATAATTTAAGCGGATATTTACCGCATTTTCATGACTTCTGGCAAAACCTTTGCCGAATAAACATGGAAAATATAAAGCCGCCGCTCTTGCTTCAATATTTTCTACATCATTTGGCTTAATTTTTTCTACTATTTGGCTTAAAATAGCGGCATAATCTTTTGCAGCGATTGTGCTTAAAACAAATGCCTGATTTAATATTTTTCTAGTAATTATTTTCTGCCATAAAATGGCTTTTAATTCGCTTGAAATATTGATTTGAGATTGTATTATTTTTAATGCGCGGTGATGCTGATTAAAAGACAGAAACTGTCCGCAGGGAGAAAAATTATCATCTGAAAATATAATGGTTACGCCATATTTAGCACAGGCGGAGAAGAGTGGGGCGGTTAAGACAACTTCACGGGATTCAATAATAATTGCCGCAATATCTTCGAGTGGCACAAAATAATCGATTTCTTGACGAATTTTGAGCTGATTATCCTTTAATGATAATTTACAAGGATTGCTAATAAAAATATTTCTCCATGACATCTTTAATCCTTATTGATTATAGGGCGTGTCTAAAAATTCGTCATTTTGAGCCGTAGGCGAAAAATCTCTATCGGTAGATCCTTCGCTCTTCTCAAGATGACGAGAGCAAATAGAACTAGCTCTAATTTTAAATACGCCATTTAATAATATTTGATAAGTTGTAAATTTAATCTCTCTCATATCAATTTTTTTCTACCACCATTTATTTTTTTTCACATCACCGAGCTTAAATTTTTCCCCCATTTGTGGTATTTGCAGATTGATATTTTGTTCCGTTGCAGCTTGAATCGTCTTTTCAATACTTTCTCCCCAAGGGTGCAGGGCAAGGTCATAAGCTCCCCAATGCACGGGTAGCATTAAATCGGTATTGATATCTTTTGCGGCTTGCACGGCTGCTTCGGGCAGCATATGAGTATTTTTCCAGCCTGGATTTCCTGCATCGATTTCAATTAAAGCGGCATCGAAATGCTGATATTTTTCCCCAATTTTGCGAAAATGTTCGCTATAACCGCCATCTCCCGCAATAAAAATTTGCACTCTTTTGTCATTTTTTTCGCTTTTATGAGCAACAACATAAGCTGCCCATAAAGTGCGGTTACGGTCTTTTAATAATCTCTGGGAGTAATGTAAATCTGGTTCGGCACTAATGCTTAAATTGCCAAATTCAGTTGTATCCCCCCAGCCGATTTCAGTGATTTTTTCCGCGGGAATACCGAAACTTTTTAGCCGCGAACCGAGCCCGAGTGGAACAATAAAATGCGGTGGATTTTTCGCAAAATGCCGAATTGTCGCGGCTTCGAGATGGTCATAATGATCGTGAGTAATCAGCACAAAATCAAGTGCAGGAAGTTCGCTGCGTGCAAGTGGTGGCACTTGAAATCGCGGCATTAAAAACGGAATTGGCGAAGCGCGACCAAAGACAGGATCGACGATAAAGCGCGTGCCCGCAAGTTCCATAATCGCGCTGGAATGCCCAAGCCAGTAATAAACAAAATCCTCAGACGGCTTGGCAGCAAAATCGTTTTTGTTAAGCATCACCATCGGGAATGGTTTGGGCGGTTTATTCGGAGAATTCGGCTGCCCGAACCAGCCTTTGCCGACGGTTTTTTCGGGCTCATAGGGCAAATCCTGCCAAGCGGTAAAGCGACCGTTTTGAAAGTAGGGCAGATGTTGATATTTCGCGAGTTCTTGGTCAGTCGGCGGCGTTCCAGCTTCACGGACGGCATAAAAATAAAGTGCGAGGGCAGAAATTAGTAATAGGCAAATGATTGATAATAAAATTTTTAATAAAATCAATAACATACGGCGCATAAAACCTCTTGATAATGCTAAAAATAAAACTGATGAGTAATTAAAGAAGATGTTTATAAGGCTTTTATTATTCTAATTTCTGGAATAAAGAATAAAAAATAGTTGCAGAGAAGAAATTTAGCATTAAAATGCGCGGCACTTGTCGGGGTACCTTTTTGGTTGAGAAATACCCGTAATACCTGATCTGGTTAATACCAGCGGAGGGAACAAGCAAATTGATTTTTTTCATTTCAATTAGTTTCGCTGTTGTTTTCTCCGTGTTTTTTATTTTTTACGGAGAAAAAATGCGGAATTCAGTTGTCAAACAAGCTCCAGAAATACAGCTCTTGGGCTTTTCACTTTCATATCTTGATGCCAAATTAAAGTCAGAAAAACGGATTATTTCAGGCTTAAATCAAGTGTTTGCAGCGGCAAAATTTCACATTATTTTAGGCAAAAGTGGCTGCGGAAAATCTTCCCTCTTAAATGCAATTTCAGGTTTATTACCGCAAAATGCTCAAATAAATGGTGAAATTAGAATTTCTGGCGAATACAAAAGTAATTTTATTATGCAGGAAAATAACCTGCTTCCTTGGCTAGATGCGAAACGCAATATCACTCTTGGGTCTAATTTGCGCGGAAAAAAAGTGGATGAAAATAACCTTCTTGCGGTTGCAAAATTATGCTCTATTGATGAATTTTTAACCGCGAAACCCCAAAATTTATCAGGCGGACAAAAACAAAGAGTTGCTCTTGCAAGATGCTTATATGAAGATGATAATTTAATTTTATTAGACGAACCTTTTTCGGCATTAGATGCAATTACTCGTTATCAATTGCAAAATTTAATTGTGGAATTATTTGCTGATAAAACCGTTTTGATGATTACTCATGACCCGCAAGAGGCTTTAAGAATTGCTGATAAGTTATATGTATTGCAAAATAATCAGTTAAAAGAATGCCCTTTGCCGAATTCGAAAACTCCCCGTGATTTTACGGCTGATGGTTTTGCCGAACTTTGCTCGCAATTGTTACAGGAATTGGGGCGATAAAATGAAGTCAATTTTGCGCTTATTTATTTCCCTGTTAGGAATAATAGTATTTTGGTATTTAGTTTGTATTATCGGAAAAATCCCAAACTTTATTTTACCTACCCCTTTGTCTGTTTTATTTAAGCTCTTTGCTGAAATAAAACTAATTATTGAGCATTTATTTTATACCCTGATTGAGATTTTTATTAGCTTATTTATTGGAATTATTGCGGGATTTTTTACCGCACTGTCCTTGCAAATAAAACCTATCCTTAGGCTGTGGATTTATCCACTCTTGCTGATAAGTCAAGCTATTCCAGTTTATGCTCTTGCCCCTGTTTTTATGCTTTGGTTTGGTTATGGAATGCTGTGCAAAATCATTATTGCGGCATTCGTGATTTATTTTCCAATTGCCGTTAGCGTGTTCGAAGGATTGCAAAATACACCGCGGGAATTTCTTTTGCTAGC
Organism: Cardiobacteriaceae bacterium; assembly: GCA_017484165.1. Lineage (GTDB taxonomy): Bacteria > Pseudomonadota > Gammaproteobacteria > Cardiobacteriales > Cardiobacteriaceae > RGIG9182. Next base: position 9,111 of record JAFUTP010000072.1, read on the forward strand.
CAAGAGTTTGGGGGCAAATGAACGAGCGATTTTATGGAAAATCCGCCTGCCTGCTGCGCGTCGAGAAATTGCCTCTGGTATCAAAATTGCCGCCGCTCTTGCACCGATTGCGGCAATTATCGGGGAATATATCGGTGGAAGTTCGGGATTAGGTTATTTAATTTCTTATGGAATTAACCGCACGCAAACTGATTTAGCTTTTGCTGGCATATTAGTTTGTGCGCTTTTGACTTTAATTATTTCTTTTAGCGCAAATTATTTTCTTGATAAATTGCGGTAAACCTTATTTTATTACTTTACATTTATGTAAAATTCGTTCATTAAAAAGGAAAAAACCAATGTTAAAACTTTGTAAAATTTTATTGCCGTTTTTGCTATTATTAACTATGTCTTCACAGGCAGAAGAAGGCAAAAAAGATAAACTTAAAATTATGCTTGAATGGTTTGCTAATCCCAATCATGCGGCAATTGTGGTGGCAAAACAAAAGGGATTTTTTGCCGAAAATAATCTTGATGTGGAGATTATTGAGCCTTCTGATCCGACAATTGCACCGAAATTGCTTGCCGCTGGCAAAATTGATTTAGCCGTTGATTATGAAACTCATCTGCACATCAGTGCGGATCAAAATATTCCGATTATTAGAACTGCCACGCTGTTAGCTACCCCATTGGATATTTTATTAGTCCGTGCAGATAGTGAAATTAAGTCTTTATCGGACTTGAAAAATAAAAAAATTGGAATATCTACCGTAGGGCTTGATGAGGCAATGATGAAAGCATTGCTGGAAAAAAACGGTTTGCAGGAGAAAGATGTTGAATTAGTTAATGTTAATTTTGCATTAACTGCTTCTTTGATTAGTAAAAAAGTTGATGCGGTAATAGGTGCAATGCGTAATTTTGAAATATATGAAATGCGCGAACAAGGGGTAGAAGGTAGAGCTTTTTATCTCGAAGAGTATGGAATTCCACCTCGTGATGAGTTGATTATTGTAGCTAAAAAGGATACTTTTTCTGATAATAGAGAGAAAATTAAACGCTTTAACAGTGCATTAGAAAAAGCAACCATTTTTATCATAAATCACCCCGATGACGCATGGGAGAGTTTTATTTCTTACCGTAAAGATTTATCCGATCCTGTGCAAAAAAATGCTTGGGGCGCAACAATTCACCGTTTAGCCCATCGCCCTGCGGCTTTGGATAAGGGAAGATATGAAAATTATGCAAAATTTATGCAGGAATTTGGCTTGATTAAAAACATTCTAGCTATTGATGAATATGCGGTAGAGCCGTAATAAAAAATATTAACAGTAGAAAAAAATATGATGAATAGTATAAAAAATAATACTAACCGCTGGTTGATTTTATTTGCAGCGGTTATTTTTTGTTTCGTTATTTCTGGAACTTCAATATTTTCTTTAATTGCTAATGCTTTACGGGAAACAGGTGATTGGCAAAATAGCAATTTATCTTTGGCGTATAGTTTATATAATATCATTTTGGCAATTTTCGGTATTGTTACAGGTGCAATAGTGCGAAAATTTTCAGCCAAGAGTATAGTTTATTTTGGTCTAATTTTTTATTCTGGTGGGTTTATATTAAGCTCTTTTTCCGCAGCAAATCATCTTGTTTTTTATATCTCTTTTGGAATAATTGCAGGCATTGGCGGCGGAATGTTATATAACTTTACTTTAACTAATACCTTGCAATGGTTTCCAGATAAAAGAGGGTTGATTTCAGGTATGCTCGGTTCGGCTTTATTTGCCCCGTTAATTCTTGCGCCAATTTGCACTAATTTATTGAAAAATCATGATATTTATCAAGTGTTGAGAATGCTTGGAATAGCCTTCTTTTTAATTTTATTTTCGGTTGCTTGGTTGGTGGAAAAACCTAGTCAAGAATACATCGAAGAGTATAAAAAAGAAGATAAAAGACTGCAAAAAAATCAGCAAAATTTACTTGCTAATGATAAAAACTGGCATGAGATGATAAAAACTCTGGATTTTTGGCTGCTGTGGTTGATTTTTGCTTTTGCCAATACTCCTTCGATGATGATGCTCGCATCTGTTGCAGGCATCGGTAAAGTGCAAGTCGGATTAAATCAACATGAAATGACAATGGCAGTTATGTCTTTGGCAATTGCAACTTTAATCGGTCGCTTTTCTTTTGGCTTGATTTCAGATTATATCGGGCGATATATAACTTTATTTTTAGCATTAGTTTTAGAAATTATTGCAATCTTTATTTTGCCAGAAATAAAGACGGTATATCCATTTATTTTGACCGTTATGCTCTTAAAAATTTGCGGTTCTTCTCTTGCTGTTTTATTTCCACCAATTACCGCAGAAAGATTTGGACTTAGCAATTGTGTATTAAATTATTCGATAATGTTTACGGCATATTCCGCTGCTGCTTTTCTCGGAGGATTTTTAGCCGATTTTTATAAAAATGCTGAAAATTATTCACAAGCATTTTTTTATGCAGGAATGGGGCTTTTTGTAGCGGTGTTTATTTTGATATTCTATTTATATTCACTGCGGAAAAATAAATAAATATTGGAGGCAGATACATAAAATACTTAAAAACATTTTGCAAATTGTTTTACGGGAAACCGAGCAAGGAAGAAGAATTATCTTTCGCCATAATGCTACTGTTTTGCATTTTTTTGTTGGAATTGTTATCTCATATTTTTATCGTGTATTTTGTTACTGATAAATATTTAATATGTAATTTCAAGACAGTTTCTATTTATTTCAATGGAAAAGATTGTGCAAACATACAATTGCTTTTTTATATTTTATCGTGAGACCTGTATTGTGTATTTCAATATCTTTATTTGTTATGCTTTTTTGTATATGTAATGAAGATATTAAAACATGCAATACTAATAACGATACTAATGATTTTAAAATATTTGTCTTTTTTTGTTTTTTACAAATAAGAGGTCATTATTATGTCAAATCCGAATAATGCTGAGTTGGTAAAATATTATGAATTGCATATGCAATATGCTGAACTTGGTAAAGGATTTATTATGACAACAAAAGGAATAAAATATGAAAATATTAAAAAAATTCTGGCAATATGTTAAATACGATATGACTTGGCATAACACAAGTGAGCAATTTTTACTTATTTTCAAGTGCGGATGGTAAAATTTCCGTCGATGTTCGCTTTGATGGTGAAACTGTTTGGTTGTCTTTGGATCAAATGGCGAACTTGTTTGAATGGGATAAATCCACCGTTTCTCGACATATCAAAAATGTGTTTAGTGAGCATGAGTTAGAATATTCGGCAACTGTTGCAAATTTTGCAACAGTTCAAAAAGAAGGTGGCAGAACGGTTGAACGCAACATTGAACATTTCAACCTTGATGTGAATATTTCCGTCGGTTATCGTGTTAAATCCCTGCGTGGCACGCAATTTAGCCAGTGGGCGTTCAAACGCCTGAACGAATATATCCGCAAAGGTTTCACTTTTGATGATGAACGCTTAAAAAACGCTGGAGGTCGCTATTTCAAAGAATTGCTCCAACGAATTCGTGATATTCGTTCCAGCGAACGCAATTTATATCAATAAGTTACCGATATTTTTGCTACTTCCATTGATTATGATAAAAACAGTCGCTCACCAAAAACTTTTTTGCGACTGTGCAAAATAAATTACATTTTGCCGCTCACAATCACACCGCTGCTGAAATTATTTTCTAGCGTGCCGAGCAAAATCAACCATTAATGGGCATGACAAATTTTTCTGGCAATTACATCACCAAATCCGATGTGGGCATTGCCAAAAATTATCTAAATGAAAAAGAATTGCAAATCCTTAATTTATTAGTTTCTCGTTTTTTTAGATTATGTAGAATTGCACAATTAGAAGGAGATTTTGATAAAGCAATTAAAAAATTTTGGAACAGCAAATGAAAAAAACAGAAAAGACAATTAACACTTCGGATATCGCAACAGATTATTACAACATAGGGCTTGATTATTATGCAAAAGAAGATTATGACCAAGCCAAGATTTATTATGAAAAGGCAGCAGAACAAGGATACGCTAACGCACAGTGTGAATTAGGTTTTCTGTATTACAATGCACATGGTGTAACACAAGACTACGCTCAAGCCAAACAATGGTTTGAAAAATCCGCACAACAGAAAAATCCGAAGGCTCAATATATGTTGGGTTTTATCTATTATCAAGGATACGGAGTTGAACAAGATTTTCTTCAGGCAAGACAATGGTATAAAAAAGCCGCAAAACAAGGATTATCCGAAGCACAATATGGTTTGGCTTACACCTATCGATATGACTATAAAGGTGCAAAACAAAATTTAAAAAAGGTAAAACAATACTTTGAAAAGGCAGCAGAACAAGGCTTGCCACAAGCACAATATGATTTGGCTTTTCTTTATTGCAATGGTCAAGGTGTAAAACAGAATTACGCTCAAGCCAAAAAATGGTTTAAAAAAGCAGCCAAACAAGGATTTACAGATGCAGAACATGAAATGGGCTGGTTATACTCACAAGGTATGGGTGTAAAAAAAGATGGCAATAAAGCCAAAAAATGGCATCTAAAAGCCGCACACAAAGGCGACTTTTATTCACAATTTGCTTTGGGTTATATGTATCAACATGGAGATGGTATTAAACGAAATTATGCTAAAGCAAAATACTGGCTTGAAAAAGCCGCAGAACAAGGATTTGATGATGCTCTATATTGGTTAGGAATGATGTATGAAAAAGGGCAAGGTATGAAACGAGATTTAATCAAAGCCAAAGACTATTATCAACAAGTAAGTCAGTTTTATTATGACAATGCTTGCAAGCGAATTAATATTATCAAAAAGAAATTAAAAAAGTCAAAAGGTTAAATGTTTTCAAGTTGCCTGAAAACTTGCTACAATCAAAGCACTTGCCAAACAGGAGAAAAATATGCCAACGATTACCACGCACACACCGCAAGAAATTTCTGTGCTTTATGGGCAGTTGTCCGATGATGAGCAAAATGCGATTTCTTCTTTAATGGACAATTTTTTACAAAAAAAATCGACTGTATCAAACAAACACGCACACAGCATTATGAAATTAGCAGGCTACCTGAAAAACAAAACCGATATCAAACTCACAGACGAAGAATTAGACGAAGCCATTCGCCGTTCATATTATGCGAGAGATGAGCAATGAATATTATTGCCGATACCAATTTATTAGTTCGGTTTTTCATTCAAGATGATGAAACTCAATTTTCAAAAGTATCCGAACTATTTGAAAAATCAAGCACCATCATCATTCCAACAAATGCTATATGTGAATTGGTTTGGGTATTGTCGTATTCTTATCGTTTGCAAAAACAAGATATTGCGGAAATCATTCGTATGTTATTAAACACAGATAATGTGCTAATAAAAGATGCTGAAGTTGAATTCGGCTTAAAAATGTTAGAACAAAACGGTGATTTTGCGGACGGCATTAACGCGATTTCAGGAATACAAATGACGATGGGGCAAGAAGTCGCGTTTGCGTCATTCGATAAAAAAGCTGTCAAAATATTGCGCAATTTAGGAATAAATGTGGTTGAGTTGTAGATTTCAGGCACCCTGAAACCACTACGCGTAGAACGACACCGTCATTACAAGCGAAGCCGAAGGCGTAGCGTGGCAATCTCCTTTACGAAGAATGCCATACCCCCATACAGGCGGCCTAAAAATTTATAGGGCGGGCATTCTGCAACGAAGTTCAGGACAGGCTCTTGCCCACCGTAACGGCAAACTATTCAGGCAAGCTGAAAAAAGCAAACCTAACCCAGCCGTATCAATCCATCTAAAAAACAGGATTTAACAAGCATTCGCAAAGCGACATTATGGATTTTCAAGTAATGCTCCAAGCAATGCACAACGATTTTGAGATCATTTTTTCAACAAATCTATCCGCGAATGTTGCGTATCGGTAACGGACTATATCAGTATTAACATATTGATTTTGCAAAAAAAAAAAAAAACTGTTTTGATAAATTTCATAAAAAGAACAAAATTTTTCTTGCAAGATTGAAAATTTGTGTTATACTGACAACATTCATCATTGATGATGATTCGGTAGAAGTCTTACACGGTAAGGCATTTGAAGATTATCTATTCCATAGAAGAGGATTTATGTCGAAAAAGGTTTTGTTTGTTATCGCTGATTTGTGCTTACTTGTTTATGTGGCACTTTGGGCGTGGTCAGTTTCTTGGATTGACAGCAATAATAATGAATTGACATTCAACAAATCATTATTACCAATCGCAAAAAACGCATGGAAAATCACGCCAACACTTAATTTAAAAATGCTTTGCAAAGTATAAATGTTTCTCGTAATGCATTAGGAAGACAAGATGGATAAACAAAATATCATTCGTTCATCAGCAGCTGAATATTTAACTTTTATCACTGCCACAGGAGAAAGCGGTGTAGAAGCGATTTATGCCGATGAACAAGTCTGGCTTTCACAAAAAATGTTGGCGATTTTGTATCATGTAGAAACGCATACCATAAACTATCACTTGAAAAAACTCTTTAATGACAATGAGATAGACGAAAATTCAGTTATTCGAAATTTTCGAATAACTGCCGATGACGGCAAAACATATAACACCAAGCACTACAACTTAAAAGCGATTATCGCGGTTGGTCATAAGGTCAATTCAGCCAAAGCAGTGCAATTTCGTAAATGGGCAAACCAAATCATCGAAGAATACACCATTAAAGGTTTTGCGATGGATGATGAACGCTTAAAAAACGGTGGGACTATTCTGACCAAGCAATATTTTGAAGAACAACTGCAACGCATTCGTGAAATTCGCTTATCTGAACGCAAGTTTTACCAAAAAATCACCGATATTTACGCAACGAGTGTTGATTATGACTTAAATTCCAATACAACCAAGGAATTTTTTGCCAAAGTGCAAAATAAATTACATTGGGCAATTCACGGTCAAACCGCCGCCGAAGTGATTTATAACCGTGCCGATAGCGAGAAAGAATACATGGGATTGACTTCGTGGAAAGACGCGCCAAACGGTAAAATTCATGCGTTTGATGTGGTGATTGCGAAAAATTATTTGAGCGAAGATGAAATCAAAGCAATGAGCCGTATTGTTTCCGCTTATTTAGATTTAGCCGAACTTCGTGCAGAGCAACATATTCCGATGACCATGCAAGATTGGGCGGAACAATTAGACGGTGTTTTAAGCCTTTCACGCTATGAAATTTTGCAAGATGCAGGCAAAATTTCGGCAGAAATTGCCAAACAACATGCTTTAACCGAATTCGAAAAATACCGCATTGTGCAAGATAGCTTATATCAAAGCGATTTTGATAGGGTTTTGATAACGCAGAAAAAATTATTTGATGATGAATAATTTTAGGTATCTTTCAAGGATGACAAGGAATAACAATGAGTTTAAACAAGTTTAGCACGGTATGGTTTCAAGTAATTTTAATTTTACTGACAAGTTTATTAGTCGCATGTGGAGAAGATAGGGAAGCGGCAGACAAAGTATCTTCCACACTCGGCAATTCGATAATAGAAGAACTGAACAATCAAAACATTTGTGAAAGTTATAAAGATTGCATGGAAAAATTAGGACAAGAATGGATAACACAAGGCGGTGGATATAAAAATAGTGTTACTTATCATTTTTTCATTCCCACACATATAAAATTGGATTTTCAAAAAATATTGCCTTTTTTTGAAAAAGCACATCAAAAAACTGGTGTGAAAATAAAAGTATTTTTTTACGCTGGAACTCATCAGCAGTATAGAGATGGAACGGCTAAAAAAATGATTAGTGTAAATTACAATTAACCTTATAGGAGAATTACTTATGGCGGATACATACGCTATTGAACTTCGTTCTGATGTGAACGGTATTCCACATTCATTTGTGGTTTTATATAAAAATGGGAACATTGAAGCTGGTTATGGTTTAGGACCTGAACATAACGGAAAAATGTCTGATAATGGGAAAATATATAAGGATGTAGATCCTACAAATCCGCATTATCCGCAAGATGGAAATCACGAATATTCAGCTTCTACTGGACCTATTCCAATTACAGAAGCTGGATACAAAAATGCGATGGATTTTATTAAAACATCGCAAGACAATCCGCCACCATATTCTTTGTTTTTCGGTTCGCAATGTGCTAACTGGGCATACAATGCATTGGAAAGAGCTGGTGTTGAAGGTTTTGTTTCATCAGACATGCAACCTGAAAACATTTTTACTGATTTAGGTCAAACCATCATTTGGAATCCATATACACAATGGTTATCCATGAAATTACAAGGTGAGATTGAAAGAGATAAAACAGATGATTTAGAACAAGAAACCCCAGACATCAAACCAGCCGAAAGCGTCAAATCCCCATTAGCGATTGACATGAACGGCGACGGTATCGAAACATCCAACATCAAAAACGGCGTTTATTTCGACATCGACAGCGACCGCTTCGCCGAAAAAACCGCTTGGCTCAATGGTAAGGACGCGTTTTTGGCGATTGACCGTAACGGCAACAGCATTATCGATAACGCCAGCAAATTGTTCGGCGATAGCGAAGCATACGCCAACGGCTTCGAAGCTTTGAAAGCGTTGGATTCCAACGGCGACGGCATTATCGACGCGAACGACATCGCCTGGGAAGATTTAATCTTGTGGATTGACGCGGTCAATGACGGCGTATCGCAAGAAAACGAAATCATCACCGCCGCCGACGCGGGCATCGCGTATATCGAATTAAACTATAAAAATCAAGAAGTTACGGACGATAACGGCAACCAACATCGCCAAACCGCCACCGTTCATTGGCAGGACGGACGTGGCACCGTCATCGAAGACATCTGGTTCCAACACGACAACGCCAAAACCATCGACATGACACCGCTGAATGTCAGCGACGAAGAATGGGCGGAACTCGCCGAATTGCCTTATATAGTCATTCCCCAGCAAAATAGCTCATTATTGCCTCTTCAATTGTATTGTAATTATGAATTACACTTCGGAGATATTTTTTAAGGTTTGCCCAACATTTTTCAATCGGATTTAATTCTGGGGAGTAAGGCGGTAAAGGTAGCACTGTATGACCATATTTTTTTACCTCTTCGTGTAGTTTTTGGATTTTATGAAATGATGCGTTATCTAAAATAATGACTGAATTTGGTTTTAGCTCTTTAATTAAGAATTCGACAAACCATTTTTCAAAAAATTCACTTGTCATCGTGCCTTTATAATTCATTGGAGCGATTATTTTATCCCCTTGTAAAGCCGCTACTTATGATATTCTTTGAA
>JAFUTP010000009.1 GCA_017484165.1 Cardiobacteriaceae bacterium
ATTTTACCATCTTTCGGCGAGTTTGTCAATAATTTTTTCATATAAATTTCCTGTTACAAATAAAAAATACGCTTTATCAATAAAGCAAGAGCGATTATAAATAACATAAATTCCGCCTGTCAAGAGATTTTTCGCCTGTTGCGAAAAATGACGGTAAAACCGCAAACAATGACCGTCATCCTGAGCGAAGCGAAGGATCTGTCGATAGATTTTTCGCTAACGGCTGACGGTAAAACCGCCAAACAATATTGTCGTCATCCTGAACGAAGCGAAGGATCTTCGATAGATTTTTCGCTACGCTCAAAATGACGGTAAAACCGCAAACAATGCCGCCGTCATCCTGAGCGAAGCGAAGGAACTATCGATAGATTTTTCGCTGTGCTCAAAATGACGGCGACGGTGAGATTTTTCGCTCCGCTCAAAATGACGGAAGAGGGCGGTAATTGACGGTTACTGTGAGATTTTTTGCTAACTGCTGACGGTAAAACCGCCGAACACTACTGCCGTCATCCTGAGCGAAGTGAAGGAACTGTCGATAGATTTTTCGCTCCGCTCAAAATGACGGAAGAGGGCGTAAATTGACGGAAAACGGTGCAGTCGATTGAGAAAATCAGGAACGCCTGTCGCGGCACGCGACAAAAAATCCGCTTTTTTACACAGCGGATTTCTTTTGCGAATAAATACCGAAAACGGCACGCGTAGATGCGAAGTAGGATTCGCCCCCGACCGCGTCGGGTCGGTGCTGGCGACCGCGGCACGCGACCGACCGCGTCGGTTTTATTGTTTTCCGAGTTGTGTGAGGCAAATAAATGTTGCGACAATCAGAATACTTACGATATTTAGCGCAAGTCCGACGGTCATCATTTCCCGTTGTTTTATCAGTCCCGTTCCGAAAACGATTGCATTCGGAGGTGTTGCAACAGGCATCATAAATGCGCAGCTTGCACCGATACCGATAACCAAAACTACCGTTTCTTTCGGCATTCCCATATTTACCGCGATTGCGCCGAAAACTGGCACGAGTAGCGCGGCGGAAGCCGTATTTGAAGTGAATTCGGTTAGGAAAATAATGAAGGTTGCGACCGCAAAGATTATTACTATCGGTGAAGAACCGTTTAATGCTTTGGCAACAGCGCGACCGAGTGCATCAGATGCTCCTGATTGCGATAAAACTGCCGATAAAGCAAGACCGCCACCGAACATCAAAAGCACCCCCCAGTCGGTATTTTGCGCCACTTCTTTCCATGAACAAGCACCGAATAAAACTACCGCAATTGCTGCCATCAAAGCGATAACCGAATCGATTGCGTCAATTTTGAGACCTGCGAATTTATGTCCGCCGAGTTCAAATCCGCCATTTATTTGTGAGGAAAACATCCACAAGAAGGCGGTGGTGGCAAAAATTACTACGGTTACAACGCGGTGATATGTCCAAGGAATATCTTCTTTGAGGGAATAATCGCTGTGTGCTTCTGTTTCCGTTTTGCTGGTATCGCGGCGGAAGTTGAAATTCGGACGCAAAATCAGCCATAAAGTCGCAATGGTGATTGGTAACAATAAGCACATTACAGGCAAACCAACGCGCATCCAATCTTTGAAGGCATAGCCGAGGTCGCGAGCGGCAATGTTATTTGGTGGCGAACCGACAATCGTCCCCAGACCCCCGATTGAGGCGCAATATGCAATACCGAGTAACACAAATACAAAAGTTCTGCGCTCTTTTTCACGATCCATCGTGTCGAGCATACCGATAGCGAGTGGAAGCATCATCGCAGCCGTTGCGGTGTTGGATATCCACATTGAAAGCCCAGCAGTAACCAAGAAAATCAGGAAGGTTGCAATCATCATATCGCCGCCAGCGAGGCTCACCATAAATCCTGCAATTTTGCGGTCGAGGCGTTGCATATGCAGAGCTGCTGCAATGGCAAAACCACCGAAGAAAGTAAAAATCGTTGGGTCGGCAAAGCTTGTTAGCGCGGATTTGAAGGTGATGAAAACCGTATCTTCGTTGCCAGTTTTCGGGTTGAGCTTGGTTACGATTTCATAGATTGCCGAACCGTCTTCTTGTTTAACCGCTTTTACCGTCGGAATTTTGAGTAGAACCGCCAAAAACGGCACCATCAGCGCGGTAATTGTGATATGAACCGCTTCGGTCAGCCACATAATCGCGATGAAAACTAACAGTGAAAGCCCTAGTTTGACGCTTTCTGAATCAAAGTTGAGCATATGGTAAGTTGCGATTGCAATCAAAGCGGCAACTACCGTAATTACAAGACCTTTGATGGTGGTAATAGGAATTCCTGCACTGCGCAGGGTGAGGTTTTCGGGGCGGGGAACTAGATTATCCTCGTCCAAGTGCATAGTCATATACAGTTTCTCCGAAAAAAAATAAAAATGTTTCAAAAATTGTTATTCAACAGTTTGAGTCCAAGAAAACTGCTGAATTGTTCTTTTTCTCCCTGATTTTTTGCTTTTTACTGATTTTTTCTTGACTGATTTTTTTATTTATTAGCAAAAACGCGGTAAATTTTAGTTAAAAACGATAATTTTTATTAAATCGGTGAAAATAAATTTTATATATTTAAGTAATGTTAAAAATAACGCCTCTTATATTAAATATATGCAAATAATTGTTTTGCCGTGCTGATTTTTTATATATTTCTTTATTTTTCAATAAGATATAAATTTATGCCTGTGTAATATTTTTATATTTAAGCAGGAAAAATCCTCTGCGATTTGACAAAAATATTTATTTCTATATTTTTTACTCCTGCCGTTTTAGTTATTTATTAGCATTTAGATAATGATTAAAACGCCGTTTTATTTAACTAAATACAAGGAAAGAAAATGATTTGTAAGAAAAAAATCGTATCTGCAATTGCGGCAACTATCTTTTCAGTTGCGAGTTTGAATGCTTTGTCGGCTGATGAAATTGTGATTGCATTAGCAGGACCAACAACTGGACCTGTAACACAATACGGCACAATGCAAAACATTGGTGCAGAAATGGCTGCCGAGCAAATCAATGCTGCGGGCGGCATCAACGGTAAAAAAATCAAAACCAAAATTTACGATGATGCCTGTGAGGCAAAGCAGGCGGTAACCGTTGCGCATCAAATTGTTAATGACAAAGTTAAGTTTGTTGTTGGACATTTGTGTTCGGCTTCTACGCTGCCAGCGGCAGAAATTTATGAAGAAGAGGGAATAGTTATGGTTAGCCCTGCTTCGACCGATCCAGCTTTGGGTGATAAAGGTTTTGAACATATTTTCCGCACGATTGGCACGGATGCGCAAAGTGCTCCTGCTTCTGCTGCTTACATTGCCGATGTTTTGAAACCGAAAAAAATCGCTCTTCTGCACGATAAACAGCAATATGGTCAAGGTCTTGCCGAAGGTGTTGCGAAAGTTTTGAAAGAAAAAGGCATTGAGCCTGTGCTGTTGGAAGGTGTAAATAAAGGTCAAACAGACTTTTCTGCTTTGATTACAAAACTTAAAAAAGCCGAAGTGGATTTTGTTTATTGGGGCGGCTATCACCCAGAATTAGGTTTGATTATCCGTCAGGGTGCAGACCAAGGATTTAAGCCGACTTATATGGGAGCTGACGGTATCGACAATCAGGATATTTTTGCGATTGCTGGTAAGGCTGCGGACGGACTGCTTGCGACCGTGCCGAAAAACTTTATCGAAGAAGCATCTAATGCGGAATTGAAAAAAGCTTTTGAGGAGAAAAAACAAGATCCGAATGGACCGTTTGTTTTGCGCGGTTATGCGGCAATGCAAGTAATCGCTTTGGCAGCGAATAAGGCGCAATCGGAAGATACGGACAAGGTTGCCGAAGTATTACATAAAGAGAATTTTGAAACTCCAATCGGCAAAATTGCTTTCCAAAAAAATGGTGATTTGCAAGAAGCTGAATCGGTTATTTATTCCTTAAAATCCGACGGCTCTCGTGAATTATTAACCAAATAAAATAATCAAAATTAAATACGGCGGTAGTATCCGCCGTATTTTTTTGCACCGTTAGCGGTTATTTTTTATATCATTGCGGTTTATTTTTACCACCATAATACGGAAATAAAAATATGCAAGACTTTGCACAACAGTTAATAAATGGTCTCTCTTTGGGCAGTATTTATGCCCTCATTGCAATTGGTTATACGATGGTTTATGGCATTATCGGGCTAATCAATTTTGCGCACGGCGAAGTTTATATGATTGGTGCATATACCAGCATTGTTTCATTAGTTGGATTAGGGGCTTTTGGTGTAAATACGCTTCCTTTTTTATTACCTCTTGCCTTTGTTTTAACTATTGTGGCGACTTCTGGTTATGGCTTTATGCTGGAAAGAATTGCTTATAAACCATTGCGTAATTCACCGCGACTTGTGCCTTTAATTTCTGCGATTGGAATGTCAATATTTTTGCAACAATTTGTTGCGGTTGGTCAATCAGGAAAAGATATTGCGCTGCAACCGATAATGAAAGCCCGTTGGGAATTATTCTCTGGAAGTAATTTTTCAGTCAATATTTCAGCTCTGCAAATCGTGATTTTTCTGATGACGATTATTTCAATGACGGCATTGCATTTGTTTATTCAAAAATCAAAAATCGGTAAAGCATGTCGGGCATGCAGCGAGGATTTACAAATGGCAAGATTGCTGGGAATTCATACCGACAGAATCATTTCGATAACCTTCATCATCGGTGCGATTTTGGCTGCGGTGGCTGGAATGCTGGGGGCTTTGTATTACGGTGTAGTCAATCCGTTTATGGGATTTATTGCGGGAATTAAAGCATTTACGGCGGCGGTTTTGGGTGGAATTGGTTCGATACCTGGAGCAATGCTTGGAGGTTTTATTTTAGGTCTGTCGGAGAGCTTCTGCGGAGCTTATTTTTCAGCTGAATATAAAGATGTCGTTTCCTTCTCTTTGCTGATTTTAGTTCTACTCTTCCGCCCAACTGGAATACTTGGAAAAGCTGAAATTGAGAAAGTTTAAGGCTTTAATTTAGCTTTAATGTAACTTGAATTTTGACTTGAAATTAACTTAAAAATAAAGCTAAAACAATAAGGATAAAAGATGCAAAATATAGCTTCTAGGTTTTATAAAAGTTTATTTATTGCTTTAATTACATTTGTTATTTGCCAGCCGATATTAGGTATTCATATTGAACAGTCCAATTTAGGCTTATCCTTGCATTATAAATATTGCCCTGTTGATGGTTGTTCGCCGATATTGGGAATGCTTTATTGTTTTATTGCAGCGGCTTTTGTTTTTGTTGCGCAGTTTTTTATTAGTTTTAATTTGACAGAAAAAATAAAACTAATCGGAAAAAATAATGAGACAAATATTTTTAGAAAAATCTTTCCTACTTTTTTATTTAATCAAAAATTTTTTGTAATTGTTATTTTAATTTTTGCACTGTCCTTGCCGTTTTGGTCTTCTCGTGCGGTTTTAAGTATTGCAACTCTCGCCTTGATTTATGTCTTACTAGGATTAGGACTGAATATCGTTGTTGGTTTTGCGGGCTTGCTTGATTTGGGCTATGTCGGTTTTTATGCCGTCGGTGCTTATACCTATGCGATTTTGCAGCAGCACGGTATTGGTTTCTGGGCTTCTATTCCGATTGCGGCGGTATTTGCGGCGTTTTTGGGGATACTTCTCGGTTTTCCAGTTTTGCGTTTGCGCGGTGATTATTTGGCGATTGTTACGCTCGGGTTTGGGGAAATAATCCGCATTCTGTTGCGTAATTTGGATAAATACACGGGCGGTCCTTACGGTATTGCGGGGATACCGTCGCCGACTTTTTTCAATATTAGTTTTGAACGCAAAGTGCCCGAAGGAATGCGCGGTTTTTCGGAGATGTTCGGGCTCAAATTTTCCAGCGAATACAAACTCGCGTTTATGTATTTCATCATTCTTTTGTTTTGTATTTTTACGGTGTTCATCATTTCACGCTTGCGCAGAATGCCCGTCGGACGCGCTTGGGAAGCTTTACGCGAAGACGAAACCGCCTGCCGTTCGCTGGGAATAAATCCGACGACGGTGAAATTGTCGGCGTTTGCTTTGGGGGCTTTATTTGCGGGAATTGCGGGAGTGTTTTTTGCAGCACGGCAAGGGCATATCGACCCCGAAAGTTTTAGTTTTATGGAATCGGCGATTATTTTGGCGATTGTGGTGCTGGGCGGTATGGGAAGTCAGCTCGGAGTAATTATCGCGGCGATTTTGCTTACCGCCTTGCCTGAATTTTTACGGGAGTTTTCGCAGTATCGGATGTTGATTTTTGGCGCGGTGATGGTTTTGATGATGATTTGGCGACCGCAGGGACTTCTGCCCGTAAAACGCCCGAAACTCGCGCTCGGCGGTAAAAAGCAAATTGAGCAAATTTTGCGTGATGTAGAGCAGCAAAAAGCGGCGGAAATTGCGATTGCGGATAAAACAGAAATTACGGCAGATACGGATAAAGCAGAAATTACGGCAGATGCTGATAAAGCGGCAGTGGATACGGATAAAACGGAAATTGCGGTAACTGCGGATAACCCCCTAAAACCCGCGATAAAAATCAACTTACCGCAACCGAAAAAATCTTCCAATCCCGACGCTGACGGAGAAGTCTGATGACGATTTTGCTCAATATCAAAGGATTAAAAATGCGCTTCGGCGGATTGCTTGCGGTAAATGATGTGAATTTTGCGGTTAAAAGAAACGAAATCGCTGCCATCATCGGTCCAAACGGCGCGGGAAAAACTACCGTTTTCAATTGCATCAGCGGTTTTTATAAGCCGACTGCGGGGCGGATAACTTTGGAAGAGCGCGATATAACAGGACTTTCCAGCGACAAAATTTGCCGTGCGGGGCTGACGAGAACTTTTCAAAATATCCGTCTGTTTTCCAAAATGACCGTGCTCGAAAACTTGCTGGTTGCCCGTCATAATCAACTCAATCGCGGATATTTCGCGGGAATTTTCCGTAGCAAATCTTTCAAGGAAAGCGAAAAAAACGCCATTGTTCGCGCTCTGGAAATTTTGGAATTTTTTGGACTTACGCAACATTGCGATCAAGCGGCGGAAAATCTCGCTTACGGTAAGCAAAGATTGCTGGAAATTGCCCGCTGCCTGATGACTAATCCGAAAATCATTATTTTGGACGAACCCGCAGCAGGACTTAATCCGCAAGAAACCGCCGAACTCGGAGAATTTATCCGCAATATTCGCGCCAAACTCTCTACCGCCGTAGTGCTCATCGAACACGATATGAATTTAGTAATGAATATCGCGGAAAACATAATGGTTATGGAATACGGTTGTCCCATCGCTTACGGCAATCCCGCGGAAATTCGCGCTAATGAACGAGTAATCAAGGCATATCTCGGTGAGGAATAAAAATGAATAGTGCAGATAACAAAACTGAACCGATGCTCAAAATCGAAAAATTAAATGCCTTTTACGGTGCGGTGCAGGCTTTGAAAGATGTTGATGTCGAAATTCATAAAGGCGAAATCATCACGATTATCGGAGCAAACGGTGCAGGAAAATCAACGCTACTCAACACCATTTGCGGCAACCCCAAAGCGTCTAGCGGAAAAATTATTTTTGAAGGTAAGGAAATAACTAATCAGCAAACGCATCTGACAATCTGCTCTGGCATTGCGCTCGTGCCCGAAGGTCGCAGAATTTTTTCACGCCTTACCATCGAAGAAAATCTTGAACTTGGCGGTTTTCATCAGGATGCAAAATCAAATAGCAGCGAAATCGAGCGGATTTACACGATATTTCCGCGCCTGAAAGAACGCCGCAATCAACGGGCTGGCACGCTTTCTGGCGGCGAACAACAAATGCTCGCTATCGGTCGCGGCTTGATGATGAAACCAAAACTTCTTCTGCTCGATGAACCGTCTTTAGGGCTTGCGCCGCTTGTTATTCGGCAGATTTTTCAAATTATTGAAGAAATTCGTAATAACGGTATCAGCGTGCTTTTGGTGGAACAAAATGCTAATCGGGCTCTTGCGGTGGCTGACCGCGGATACATTCTGGAAATCGGAAAAATTGTCGGAAGCGATACGGGGAAAAATCTACTCAAATCCGATGCGGTGAAAAAAGCCTATCTTGGTATGTGATTGGCAATAATTTTTTAATATTTTTGTAGATAATGTCCGCGGCATTATTTTTTGAACAAATAAATTTAAGAGTGGGGCAGGTTTTTTATGCAACAACGGTCAGTAACTTTGCAAAACCCGACTGGGTTACACGCTCGTCCTGGACGGCAACTCGTTGAATTAGCAAAAAAATTTAATAGTGATATTAGGTTGGTAAAGGAAAATACTCGTTGTAATGCAAAATCCCTGATGAAAGTGTTACAAGCTGGTTTTGGCGAAGGTAGCACCATCACTATTGAGTGCGAAGGTTCTGACGAAGAATTTGCACTCGCAGCTCTCGTTGATTATGTCAGCAATCTGAAAGAATAACTTTATCTATAAGCGTGCGCAATGGAAATATTGAAAGGTCTTCCAGTATCACAGGGAATATCAATCGCCACTGCTTGGCTGTATATCCCGAAAACTCCTGCGGTTGAAAGTCGCACCGTTAGTTCGAGTCAGGTGAAATATGAAATTGCTGCATTCCGTGCAGCGCAAGAAGAAGTTGAAGCGCACCAACGCAGAATTTACGAAAAAACCTTAAAACGCCTCGGCGAAAAAAATGCGGAAATATTTGCGGCACATATTGAAATGTTGCGCGATGAAGAATTCGAAAAAGATGTTCTTAATCTGATTGAAAAACGCCGTTATACCGCGATGCGCGCCGTTAAGGAATATCTCGACGAAGCGGCGGCAATAATGCGTAATCTCCCCGATCCGTTCCTGCGTGAAAGAGCAGGCGAATTCCAAGATTTGCAAACCAATTTACTTCTTGCTATTTCTCACTTACCTTTTACCTCGCTAGCCAAAGCTCCGAAAGATTGCATCGTTGTCGCTCACGATTTAACTCCCTCCGAAACGGCTTTGATTGAAACTCGTTATATCAAAGGTATTGTTTTATCGGCTGGCGGTTTGACGGGGCATGTAGCGATTTTGGCTCGCAATAGCGGGATACCGTCGGTGATGGGTGTGCCAGATGTTTTGGCGAAGGTTAAAAACGGAGATACCGTGATTATTGACGGCGGACAGGGTGAAGTAATCATCGAACCAGATGAGGAAACACTCAACATATACAGAGCAAAAAAAGCGGAAGAAGAAAAATTGCAACAGGAATATCAAGAATTACACGGCAAGCCAGCAGAAACCGTCGATGGACAAAGAGTGAATTTATATTCCAACATTGCCTCACCGAGCGATTTGTATTTAGTAGAAGAAAACGGTTCGGAAGGAATTGGTTTATTCCGTAGCGAATTTTTATTTATGAAATCATCGGTTGAGCCAGGGGAAGAAGAGCAATTCGATGCTTACCGCAAAGTGCTTATCAATATGGGAGAGCGTCCTGTAATTTTGCGTTTAGCGGATATTGGTGGTGATAAAAATTTGCCCTATATCGACATCGAAAAAGAAGCAAATCCGTTTTTAGGTTGCCGTGGAGTTCGGCTTTATCAGAAATACCGTGATATTTTTGAAACGCAAATCTGTGCGGCTTTGCGTGCAGCGGTGTCAGGAAATTTGCGCTTGATGATTCCGATGGTTACCGCGGTTGAAGAAGTGCTTTTTGTGCGCGAAGAAGTGATGCGGCAGGCAGCAAGATTAAAACGGCTCGGTAAAAATCACAATGCAAATATTCCAATCGGAGTGATGATTGAAACGCCAGCGGCAGCTTTGATTGCTCCGCAACTTGCCAAAGTGTCGAGCTTTTTTAGCATTGGTTCGAATGATTTGACGCAATATGTTTTGGCGGTGGATCGCAGCAATATTGCTTTATCGGATATGTATGACAATCTCCATCCAGCGGTATTGCGTTGTATTAAATTAGCGGTTGATGCGGCGAAGAAGGAAAAAATCGAAGTTGGAGTTTGCGGAGAAATCGCAGGGCAAATGTCGGCAGTTCCGCTGTTGGTGGGAATGGGAATTGATGAATTATCTATTTCTGGCAAGAGAGTTGGTGCGGTAAAACGCCTAATTCGCAGTTTGGATGCTGTTAAATGTCGGGGAATTTTGGAGCAAGTTTTGGAGCTGGATAACGGCAAAATGGTGCGAGAACTCATCAAACAAGAGTTATCGCTATAAATTTTTTTGAAGATAACCGCCCATCTTGGCGGTTTTTTATTTGTGTATCAAAGATGGAAGTTATTTATAAATTTTTCGGTCGGCGGCGGTTTTTATCTAATGACTACAAAACCGCGGTGGCATATCAGGGACTGACTTACGAAAACGCCGAGAGTGCTTTTCAAGCGCAAAAATGCGTGGAAAGAGCTTATGAATTTGTTGGGCTGCGTCCGAATGAGGCGATTGTTTTGGGTAATACGGTCGAGTTGCGGAAAGATTGGGACAAAGTTCGCGATGGTGTGATGTATGAAATTGTCCGTTGTAAGTTTGTGCAGAACTCAAAAATTCGTCGAATGTTGGTGGATACGGCAGGGCGTGAGATTGTGTGGAGCAATTTCTGCCACGAAAATCATTTTGGCGATTGTAGTTGTGAAAAGTGTGCTGACATCAAAGGTGAAAATCTTCTGGGAAAAATTTTGATGATGTTGCGCCAAGAGTTTATTGACGGCTTTTTGACGACTTCACCGCATTCTGCGCTCGATTTTTCGGACAATGTTGATTACCGTGATGACTACTACTTCAATGCTTTTTCGAAAACTGCCTTTGTAAGAAATGAACCATTTGCGGTAAATCGTGCGGATTATCCTGATGAGGAATAATTGATAAGGAATTTGTAATGAAATAAAAAAAGCGGTTTTTATTGACCGCTTTTTTTATTGTGCGTATCTACGAAATTCGTCATTTTGAGCCGTAGGCGAAAAATCTCTATTGGCAGATCCTTCGCGGCATTCAGGATGACGAGGTAAAAAATAGAATTGCGCCTAAATTTAGATGCGCTCTATAACCATTTCCATTCCGTGCCAGTCGCGGTATCTTTTATTTCCACTCCTTGTTCTTTTAGTTGATTGCGGATTTCATCGGCGCGAGAGAAATTTTTTTCTTTTTTTGCGGTGAGGCGTTCGACAATTAGCTCTTGGATTTCTGCTTCTGTGATGGAATTATTTTTACTTTCACCTTTTAGCCAAGTTTCAGGATTGCCTTGCAAAATACCGATTTTTGCGCCTAATGTTTTGAGGATTGCTGCGAATTCCGCGGCAGTTTTATCGCTATTTTTATTTGCTTCTTTGGCGATTTCGAATAAAACGGCTAATGCTTTTGGGGTATTGAGGTCGTCGTTTAGTGCTTCATTGAATTTTTCTTCATATTTTTTATAGTTGTCCGTATCCGTTACCGCTTCATCGTTGAGTTGAGAGATTGCGCTGTAAAGTCGGGTTAATGCTTTTTTGGCTTCTTGTAATCCTTCTTCGCTGTAATTTAGCGGTGCGCGGTAATGAGTTTGCAAGATGAAAAAACGCAGAGTTTCGCCGTCGAATTTGTCCAGCACTTCGCGGACGGTAAAAAAATTGCCGAGAGATTTGCTCATTTTTTCGTCGTTGATTTGCACGAAACCGTTATGCAGCCAAAAATTGACGGTTTTTTTTTCGAAAAATGCTTCGCTTTGAGCGATTTCGCATTCGTGATGAGGAAATTTCAGGTCGTTGCCGCCGCCGTGAATATCAAAATGTGCGCCGAGCACTTTGCCAGACATTGCGGAACATTCGATATGCCAACCAGGCCTGCCGTCGCCAAAAGGACTTTGCCAGAACGGTTCATTAGTTTTTTTTGCTTTCCAGAGCACGAAATCGAGGGGATTTTCTTTTTCATCGTTGAGTGCGATGCGGGCACCGACTTGTAGGTCATCTAATTTGCGGTGTGCGAGTTTGCCGTAGTCTTGAAATTTATTTACACGGTAATACACATCACCGTTTTCAGCGCGGTAAGCATAACCTTGTTGTAATAATTTTTCGATGATTTTGATAATTTCGGGGATATATTCGGTAGCGCGTGGTTCGAAATTTGGCGGCGTGCATAGTAGGGAATTTTCGTCTGCTTTCATTTCTTGGATAAATTTTTCGGTAAGTTGCTTGACATCGATATTATTTTCTGCCGCTCTTTTGATGATTTTGTCGTCGATATCGGTGATATTGCGGACATATTTCAATTTGTATCCTAAATTGCGCAGATGACGGGCGAGGGTATCGAAAACCACCATCACTCTGGCATGCCCAATATGACAATAGTCATACACTGTCATTCCACAGACATACATTCCGACTTCGGGTGGATTTATTGCTTGAAATTTTTCTTTTTTGCCGCTCAAACTATTATAGAGATGAAGCATTTTTATTCCCCTAGATTTATATTTTAATGCCGTTGTGCTTATTTTAACCGCTTTAAGTAATGACTTGAATGTAAGCTATATTTATTGTATTATGTGCTTTTTAACGAGAGAGTATATTTTATGAAAAAACTTTTTTATTTAATTGCAATTTTCTTTTCTTATTTGGCATTTTCTGCAACAACAGTGGAAATAAAAACAACGCAAGGTGATATTTTATTAGAGCTAGATGAGCAAAAAGCACCGAAAACAGTAGAAAATTTTCTATCTTATGTTGAAAAAGAATTTTATGATGGCACAATTTTTCACCGTGTAATTAAAGATTTTATGATTCAAGGCGGTGGTTTTGATACCAAATTAACTAAAAAAGCTACCGAAAAACCGATTGAAAATGAAGCAAATAATGGCTTAAAAAATGAACGGGGAACGATAGCAATGGCGAGAACGCAAGACCCAAATTCCGCAACTTCGCAGTTTTTTATCAACCAAAAAGATAATGATTTTCTTGATTACAGCGCGGATAATGCGGGATATGCGGTGTTTGGAAAAGTGGTTAAAGGGATTGAAGTCATCGATAAAATTGCCGCAGTTGAAACTGGTAGAACGAAAGGTATGAAAGATGTGCCGAAAGAAGCGGTAATTATTCAATCTATTCGGCTTATAAAAGATGCGGAAAATAATAAAGAATAAGTTATTTTTTAAGCCGATTTTTAAGTAAATATTCAGCTAAATTTTTAAGTTATTTATTTTTGGAGACGCAAAAATGATTAAATTAACAACCAATAAAGGTGTAATTGAAATTGAATTAGACTTCGAAAAAGCACCGAATACTGCAAAAAATTTTCAACAATATGTTGAAGATGGTTTTTATAACGGGGTTATTTTTCACCGTGTAATTCCTGGATTTATGATTCAAGGTGGTGGAATGATTTCTGGTATGCAAGAAAAAGAAACTCGCGAGCCGATTCAAAATGAAGCGGATAACGGTTTGAAAAATTCCCGCGGCACGATTGCAATGGCGCGGACTTCCGAGCCGCATTCAGCAAGCGCGCAGTTTTTTATCAATTTAGTTGATAACAACTTTTTGAATTTCACCGCAAAAACCGCGCAAGGTTGGGGTTATGCGGTATTCGGTAAAGTTACTTCTGGAATGGAAGTAGTCGATGAAATTGCCAAAGTAAAAACGGGTAGATTTGGCTACCATTCCGATGTTCCGCTAGAAGAAATTGTGATTGAAAAAGCGGAAGTTATTTAATTTTTACTTTCCACGATGCCCTAGATTTTTAGGGCATTTTTTTATAAATGGGCGCATCTAAATTTAGGAAAGTTCTATTTTTATATCGTCATCTTGAGCGCAGCGAAGGATCTGTCGATAGAGATTTTTCGCCTACGGCTCAAAATGATGAATTTTTAGACATGCCCAAATGAGATAAATATTAAATGAGATAAAAAGTGCATAATCAAGACACAATTGCCGCAATCGCAACTCCTACTGGAAGTGGTGGAGTTGCTGTTATTCGTATTAGCGGTGATAAAGCAAAAGATATTGCAAGCCGATTTTCTGGACTTAAAAAATTCACTCCTAGGCATTGTTATTTTGCAAATTTTCGTGATGAAAATGGCGAAATTATTGACCAAGGGCTTTTGATTTATTTTGCGGCTCCTAATTCTTTTACGGGTGAAGATACGGTGGAATTGCAGGGGCACGGCGGAAGGGGGGTTGCGCAATTGCTTTTGCGGCAGTGCTTTATTTATGGAGCGCGGGCGGCAGAAGGCGGAGAGTTTTCCAA
Source organism: Cardiobacteriaceae bacterium (assembly GCA_017484165.1). Classification (GTDB taxonomy): domain Bacteria; phylum Pseudomonadota; class Gammaproteobacteria; order Cardiobacteriales; family Cardiobacteriaceae; genus RGIG9182. Next base: position 14,194 of record JAFUTP010000009.1, read on the forward strand.
ACGGGCATTTTTGAACGGCAAAATCGATTTGGCGCAGGCGGAGGCAATCGCGGATTTGATAAATGCGGAAAGTGCTGCGGCAGTGCGGGCGGCGAACCGTTCTTTGCAAGGCGAGTTTTCTCTCAAAATTGAGCAAATTGCCGCAGAAATTAAGGCTATTCGCGTATTTATCGAGGCAGTTTTGGATTTTCCCGATGAGGAAATTGGCTATTTGGAAGAGGGCAAAATTGCGCGCCGTCTTGCTGATTTATTCGCTGTAATTTCAGAGCTTATCTCTAATGCCAGACAGGGAAAATTGCTCAATGACGGGATAAAAATTGCCCTGATTGGTAAGCCGAATGTTGGTAAATCGAGTTTGCTTAATGCTTTAAGCGGCGATGATTTGGCGATTGTGAGTGCCAAAGCGGGCACGACCCGCGATATCGTTCGCAGCAAAATTGTGCTTGCGGGAATGCCTGTTGAGATTTTGGATACGGCGGGAATGCGTGCTGATACTCGCGATGAAATTGAAATGGAAGGGATTAAGCGTTCCCAAAAGGCGGCAAATGATGCGGATTTGTTGCTAGTCGTTTTGGATGCAACTGCAAGTGCGCAAGAAGAAGAGGAATTTTTATCCGAAATTGCCGTAATAATTCAAAATAAAGAGGATAAAACCGTCTTTATTTATAACAAGCAAGATTTATTAAGCAATGCAAATATTCTAGAAAATCAAGATAAATTATTTATTTCCGCTAAAACTGGTTTTGGATTAAAAGAGTTAGAAAATAAAGTTGCAGAATTAGTCGGTAAACAAGATGAAGAAGCGGTTTTTATATCCCGTGAAAGGCATATTTCGGCATTGCAAAAAACGCTTTCGGAAGTTGAAAATGCTGCTTGTAATTTAGTTAATAATCAGCTTGAATTTACTGCTTCTGATTTATATCAAGCTCAAGATTTTTTAGCTGAAATTACAGGCAAAGTTTCGACTGATGAATTGTTAGATGAGATATTTTCGGGCTTTTGTATTGGTAAATAAAATGAACTTTATTATTTCCTGCTTGTTGATTTATTTATCTTTAATTATCGGCAATATATTCAGCTCTTTTATTCCCCTACCGAGTAGCATTTTAGGAATGTTGTTTTTATATTTTTTACTACTGTCGCGGCAAATTTCTGAAAGATATACCGCCCCTGTTTGTGTATTTTTAATGAAATATATGGTCTTATTATTCGTCCCTGTTAGCGTTGGAATAATAGCTTATTGGAATGAAATGAAAACTGCACTCTTACCGATAATTTTTGCCTGTATTTTTGGTTCAATTATCTTAATTATTGCGGTAGGATTTAGCGTTGAAATCTATGAAAGAAGAATAAATAAAACTAATAATAAAAATAGCACTGTTGAGGTAAAAAAATAATGTTCTTTGCATATGATTTAAGCATTTTTAACCGTCATTTATTTTGGGCTATTCCATTAACCGTTGCGGCTTATTTTTTAGCAAGCAAAATATCGGTGAAAATAAAAAATCCCTTGTTTAATACAATGCTGATGACGGTTTTATTTATTGCTTTGTTTTTATTATTATTCCATATTCCCTATGATAAATATTTTCAAGGAAATCAATTGATACATCAGTCTTTGCAATTTGGAATTGTAGCTTTGGCTTTTCCTCTTTATCGGCAAACTCCGAATATTTTAGCGCGTTGGAAAATTATCCCTATTGCTTGTTTTTTTGGTAGCTGTTTAGCGATGATTTCTGGGGTGTTGATTGTATTTTTATGTGGTGGAGATAAAACGATTGCCGCTAGTGTTTTAGCAAAATCGGTTACTACTCCGATAGCATTAGTTCTAACTCGTGAAGTTGGGGGTATTGAGGCTATTGCGGTGGCTTGTGTAGTTATTGTGGGAATATTCGGTGCGGTATTTGGACATTTTATTTTGAATATTTGCGGAATTAAGAATAAAAGTGCGCGCGGACTTGCAATTGGTGCTACTTCTCATGCAATTGGCACGGGAAGATGCGCAGAACTTGATGCAGAAGAAGCGGCATATTCCTCTCTTGCATTAGTTTTATGCGGTTTTTTTACTGCCATTACCGCATCATTTATCTTCACTCTTATGGTAAAATTTTTATACTAGGAGGTAATAAATAATTACCTTTTATTTGTAAAATAAGCGGCTGAAAATAAAACTTTATTTACAATAATTATCATAAAAAACCTCAAATATAAAGACTAGATAAAACACCCGCAAGTTATATTTATTTTTCAATTGTTACTTTTAATTGATTACGAGGTTTTATCTATGTCTCAAATTCAAGCGAATACGCGCGAATTTTGCAAATCATTTGCGCGGAAATACTTTCTTGATGCCTTCACAGGAATGGCGTTAGGTCTTTTTGTAACCTTGATTGCGGGGTTGATTTTTAAGCAAATCGGCAATTGGACTGGTTTGCAATTTTTTATTTCCATCGGTGCTCTGGCTTCGACCTTAATGGGAGCTGGAATTGGTGCTGGTATTGCAGGTTACTTGAAAGCTCCCCCCTTGGTTGTTTTTAGTTGCATTGTTGCTGGTTTTTTAGGGGCTCATTCTTCGGAAGTTGTGGCGAATACGGCGATAAATTATTCCCTTCCTGGAAACCCAGTTGCTGCTTATTTATCTGCGGTTATAGGTTACCGTCTTGGTATTTTGGTTGCGGGTAAATCATCTTTGGATATTTTGTTTATTCCTGCGGCGGTAATGCTTGCTGCTTATGCGACGGCGGTATTTTTATGTCCTGCGGTGGTGGCAGCGGTTAATGCAATTGGCAGGGCAATTCAGGCAGCAACAGAGCTGCAACCGTTTTTGATGGGAGTGGTGATTGCAGTTGCGATGGGGCTTTTGCTCACGCTACCGACGAGTTCTGCGGCGATTGGTATTGCAATTGGTTTAGGCGGAATTGCGGGCGGTGCGGCAACGGTTGGTTGTGCGGCGCATATGATTGGTTTTGCGGTGATTTCTTGGCGGGATAACGGTCTGGGAGGCGCGATTGCGCAAGGTTTAGGCACGAGTATGCTGCAAATTCCCAATGTTTTGCGCAAGCCGATTTTGTTTTTACCTGTAATCATTGCCTCGGCAATTGTCGGACCTATTGCGACTTGTGTCTTTCATTTGCCTTGCGTGCCATCTGGTGCGGGAATGGGAACTTCGGGCTTGGTCGGAGTTTTTGGGATTATCGATGCGGTGAAGGTAGAAAATATTGCAATGTCCGACAATGAACTATGGTTTGCAATAATTTTGCTGATGTTTGTCTTACCAGCAATTATTTCATGGGCACTTGCATTTTGGATGCGCAAGAAAGGACTAATTTTGGATGGGGATTTGAAAATATTGCGTTGAAGTAGTGTTGAAATAACTGAAATAGAAACGGCGGAGAAAATATTCCGCCGTTTTTTTTTTTTTTTTTTACACAAATCACCGTAACGGCATAAAGGGCATCTAAATTTATAAGTAGTTCTAATTTTTTTTATCTCGTCATCCTGAGTGCAGCGAAGGATCTGTTGATAGAGATTTTTCGCCTACGGCTCAAAATGACGAATTTTTAGACACGCCCATAAATAAAATCTCTACTTTTCAAACTCATAGAGCAAGTCGATTGCGCTACCGTCTTTTTGTGAAGATGAGCCTTCGAGTGAAAGTCGGCTATTTATTTGATAACGGGCAAGAAATGTGGTGATGGAAGTGAAGAAGTCTGATTTCATTCCTACATAAATATCTTCTCCGAGATTTTTTCCTGCTTTCAGCCCAGTTACGCCGAGTTCGAAGACATCCAATCCCGTTTTATTTGCCAAATCGTCGGGGAAAATTCCGCGTGTGCCGATGCTGGCAGCGGTTTGGAGTAAAGATGTGCTATCTGTTCCCGCATCGAGTGAATGTCCCGTTAGCAAATAAGACAAAATTGAGGCATCGGGCATTGGCGGTTCAGAGGTGAGTTCTAGTTTCATATTTTTAACCGTGCCTGAAATTTTCGCACCTGCCGAAATGTCGCCGATTTCGCGCAGAGCCAGAATGTCCAAGCTGGGATTAGCAATATTCCCCGAAAAAGTCGCGCTACCGCGTTTAATTTGCAATTCCTGCCCGTAAATTTCATAAGTTCCATTGGCAACTTCAATCCGACCGTTAGCAAATAGCCGTGAATTGCGCAGCAAAATATTGAGCGCACCGATAAGACGGATATTCATATCGGAATTTTTGAAAAACACCTTATTGCCGAGCGAGATTTTTATCCGTATTTTGGTGGAATTATTCGCGCTACTAGCCACATTTTCCGCTGTATTTTGGCTTTTGGTAGGGGCAGAATTTGCCGTATTCGATTTGCGTTTAATCACCACATCTTCGGATTTACTCACACTGCCGCGCGTGTCAGGAATGGAAATTGCCGCTTCTGGAATATGAATTTCGCCGTTGATATCGACACCGTTTTCGGGATTGATTTTGATGGCAAATTTTGGGCTCGCCGTAAGTTTCATCGTTTTGGAATTGGCAAGCTGCATTCTTTCGCCGTTCAGATTGAGATTGAGCACGAGCGGAATAAGTTGCAAATTTCCCGTTGCTTTGAGTGCGCCTTTGGGAGTGCCGATATTGCCAGTAATACCGAATGTGCCGTCGTTACGGCTTTGCACATTCAGCCGAATATCGCGCAGGTCGGTTGCGTATTCAGGAATTATGACTTTACCGTTAGCAAGTGTGATATCGCCGCCGATAGTTGGTTTGGAAAGAGCACCTGCTGCCCGTAATTTGCCGTTAATTTTTCCTTGCAAAACCGAGATTTGCGGCAGGAAATATTTGAATTTACCGATATCTTTGAGTTCAAAATCCGCTTTGGCATCTAGTGTGTTTTTGCTTAAATTTATGCCCGCAAGCGCAGACAGCACGCCAGCATCGCCGAGGTCAAGATTAAGGCGGTTTTGCAATTCGCTACCGCGGGCGCGAGTTTCTAGCAATGCCTGTTTGATATTGAGCACGAGCGGCGGTTTGCCAGCAATCGGAATGACGATTTTTCCAGGCTGCAAGCGTAAATCACCACCGCCTGCAACCGTGCCTTTTTCATCGATTTTGATTTCGGCTTTGCCTGACATTGCGGTTTCTACTCGCATATTTTTCGGTAAAAACGCGGCAAATGACTGTGGCACAATTTTTTCGATATTGGCTTTTAGCGTGATGGCATTGCTTTTGGCTAAATCGAGGCAGAAATTTGAGTGTTTATCTGTCAGACAAAAATTAGACAAAGTAATATTTTTATCGCTAATTTTCAGAGGCGCGCTACCGCGAAGTTTGAGTTCATTGTCCAGAGCGCGCAGAGAAAAATTGCCGATATTTCCATTCCAATTCGGTAAAGCAGAAAATCCCCCTTGGGCGGAAATATCGGTATTTATTTCTCCCCCTTTGGTGTTAATTTTTATACTGTGGTTCTTAAAAGTTCCAGCTGTTATGAGTTTTATTTCCTGCCATTTTTTACCGCTAGCGGAAATATTTTCCGCAATAATTTGATTATTAAAATTGCTATTTCCTGATAATGCAGTATCAAGTTTTATGCTTATTCTGTCAATTGCATTATCGAAAATTTTCAAATTACGAATTGACAAATCGGATTTAATATTGGGATTAGTCATTTTTCCTTTGGCGGAAATATTGCCTTTTACGCTACCTTTTAAGGGGCGATAAAACAAAGATAAATTTTCGATTGAGCTTTTTGCTTCGATGTCAATATCACCAGTGTCTTTAATTTTTCCCTTTGCATTCAATGAGTTAGCCTGTCCTAATTGCAGAGCGATAGCTTTGATATCAATATTTGCACCGTCAATTGTGCTGTCCGCGGTTAGCGATAATTTCTGTCCCTGCCAATTGCCCTCTACTTGCTTAATTAGGGCATTGATTTCTGGTTTATTATTTACCATCTTGCCGCTATTTTCTGCCACTATTGTGCTTATTTTTGCAGGGAAACCGACGAGGCGAGATAGATCTAAATTTGCCCCTGTTATATCTGTTTTCCATTCGATATTAGGATTAAATTTAGCTTGACCGTCGATTTTTGCATTACCGCCAAAACCTTTCACTATCAAGCTTAATTTTTTGACCTCTTTGCTATTTGCGACAATATCAGCGTCAAGATTAAATTTTTCTTTTTGCCAAATTGCCGTTGTATTTATTTTTGCGAGCAATTCTTCGAGCGTTCCCTGTGCCGTAATTTTTCCCTGCGGCAGTTCCACAATTTTGTCGATTTTGAAGTTATTCCAAGCGATTTCACCGTCTAATTGCGGTGCGCTCAAATTGCCTGCCAGATTGATATTTCCGAGAAATTTACCGTGCAGAATTGGAACGATTTTGTGCAAATTTTGGGCATCAATATCGACTTTTAGCGCGGAAGATGCTTGATTTTCTAGGGAAAAATTACCGTCAGCGACGAGGCGATTTCCCGCAATATCGAGATTGACTTGCTCAGCTTGTATGTTTTTGTCATTCAAAAGTATTTTTCCGTCAGCGTTTAAGAGCAAGTTTTGCCATTTACCTTTGATTTGATTAAGTGCGAGATTGATATTGATTTTCTCTGCAAGTTCGCCAGTAGTGCTGAAATTGCCGTCTAATTGAAAATCTTTGAGTGCGGGAATTTTTTTGGCATATTTATTTCCGTCTAGTTTTTCCGCGGATAAATTGGCTTGCCAAGCGAGCAATTTTTCCTGTAATTGCAAATTGCCATCTGCTGTAATTTTTCCGCCCAAGGTGTTGATATCAAGCTTGATATTGCGGATTTCGTCGCGAGTGATTTCGGCGTTGAGCAGAGTTTTGATATCGGGAATTTTTTTGCCCGAAACTTCGGCGGATAAGGCGGCAGCGATTGCGTTTAATTTACCTTTTAAGCTGATATTCGCAGCTGGAACCGTAATTTCATCGTGTAGGATGCTAGTTTTACCGACATCAAGCGACAAATCGATGCTTTGATTTTTATTGTCAATATTTCCTGCCAAAGTAACGATGCTATCGGCAAAATCGCCGTTAGTTGTGATTTTGATTTCGGGATTTAGAAGCGAACCGTTGGCAGAAATTTCGGCGTTTTGTGTTTGCGGTTTTTCGCCGATGAGTTTTACAGTGGATTTACCTTGAATTTCTAGCGGATATTCACCTTTAAGTTCGGTTTTGACGGCAAGTTCGGCACTGATATTTCCAGTATTTATATTGTCTGACAGAAGATTGATATTTGTGTTTGTTTGTAATGCGATATTGCTTTGATTAACAACGGCAGAGCCCGTGAAATTTTCGATATGCAAGATTGCATCGATTTTGAAATTCTTGATTTCCAGATTTTGGGCGTTGATTGCAAGGGGAATATTGATTTCTGGCAATTTTTGCGGCAGTTGCGGATAGCCTGATTTTTTCTTTTCTTTTTTATCTTTTGATGGCGGAAGAGTAAGTAGGGAATTATCGAGCCTTAATTGCTTGATATTGATTTTTTTCGCAAAAATTGCCGTCGAACTTAAATCCAGAACGAGGTTTTCAGTGCTGAAAATTTCTTTTTGATGCAAGGAAACTTTTAGATTTTTCCAAGAATTTTTTCCGAGAATTTTTCCTTCGATTTTGTCGGCTTGAATTACAACGGGAGAGAACTTATTCGCGATTTTCGGTAAAGCTCGTAAGCCGCTTTCGGTATTCAAAATCCAATAAAGCAAAATTAGAAGGCTGATAAGTAAAAAAAGAATGGTCAATAAGCTGAATTTAATAATTTTCTTGTAATTCATTTCTCGCGCCAAAAAGTGGAAAAAGACAAGCGCGGAATTATCAAAAATTAAATATTGAAGTCAAACCGCATCGCGGCAAATGCAAGCTTTATCTTTTTCTTCTCTTGATGGAAAAAAATATCCCTCTTTGCTGTAAAAATATGCTCTTTGGCGATTACAGATAATTTGGACAATCAAACTTCCAATATTTTTCAATAAATAAGGATTTATATGAATATAGATATTTCAACTGAATTAAATCTCGCTTTGCTGAATTTGGTGGAAAACACTCTCGCGGAAATTAAAGCGGTGAATACGCAAACGATTTCGTTGGCAGGAAAGGCGGATTTTGCTGATTACATCGTGGTTGCATCGGGAACTTCCGACCGACATTTGCACGCGATGGCGGATAAAGTTGTCGAAGAAGCAAAAAAAGCAGGATTTCGACCGCTTGGCGTTGAGGGTGAAGATAGCCGTGATTGGGTTTTAGTCGATTTGGGTGATGTTATCGTGCATTTGATGCGACCTGAAATCCGCGAGCTTTACGGTTTAGAAAAACTCTGGTCGCTTACTCCCAGCCGCGGCGTTTGATTATGAAAAAAGAAAAAACGGTTCTGTTTTTATTTGCCAGTTGGTCGGCGATTTTGCTTTTTTTTGCGGTAATTTTTTTATCTCTTCTTGCCAAAAATGCGCCGCCAAAATTGCCGTTTCCGAAAGAATTTCGCGAGGCAGAGATTATTTTTATCCGTGATGGCGAGCAGAAAATTCGTTTTAATTTCAAAAATTCCGCTTGGCAGAGCGAAGACGGTCAAAAAGAGGAAAAATTCCCCGTTCTGCTTGGGATATTGGCTAAATCTTGTTATGAAAAATATCCGCGCTCTGAAATAAAAATAAATCCGACCGATGAAGATTTAATCCTCGTTTTTAACGGTGGGGAAAAATGGTTTTTCGGAGCGCATAACGCGGTGAAACAAAGGCATTTTCTTCGTATCGGAGAGAGTGTTTATTCCTGCAACGAACAAATTAAACCGCGTCTTGAACAGCTTTTTAACAATAAAAAATAAAAAGTAAATAAAAATGCCAGAACTACCCGAAGTTGAAACCGTCTGCTGTGCAATTTCGCCGCAACTTGTCGGTAAAAACATCCGCTCCGTTGTCATTCGTGCGGAAAAACTGCGCCGTCCGCTGGATAAAAATCTCCGCGCAATTGAAAATAAAAATCTCTGCGAAATTAGTCGCCGTGCGAAATATCTCATTTTTCATTTTGATGAAATTAATTTGCTTATTCATCTTGGAATGAGTGGTGTGCTGCGTATTTGCCGTGAAGACGATGAAATTCTCCGCCACGACCATCTTTCAATAATTACCGAAGACGGCTTGGATTTGCGCTTAAACGACCCGAGACGCTTCGGGTTGGCAATGATTTATCCCGTAAATAATCCGCCTGAATTTCTGATAAATCTCGGTGTAGAACCGCTTTCAGAAGAATTTAACGCTAAATATTTATTCGAAATCTGCAAAACAAAAAGCGCAAAAATCAAACAAGTGCTGATGGAACAAAAAAATGTTGTCGGTGTCGGCAATATCTACGCCTGCGAAGCACTTTTCCAAGCGGAAATTTCACCTCTTCGCAGCGTAAAAACATTAACCAAAACCGAATGCGAAAAATTAGTCGCGGCGGTGAAAGATAGATTGCAAGCGGGAATTCAAGCAGGCGGCACAACTTTGCGCGATTTTTTTCACCCCGACGGAAAACCTGGTTATTTCAGCCAAAAACTTGCGGTGTATGGCAAAGTTGGCGAAAAATGTATGCGCTGCAGCGGAGAAATAGAAAACGAAAAGATTTCAGGAAGAAGTAGTTTTTTCTGCCCAAAATGCCAGAAGTAGGGCGGTGAGAAATAAGAGTAGGGTGTCAAAAATTCGTCATTTTGAGCCGCAGGCGAAAAATCTTTATCGTTAGATCCTTCGCTGCGTTCAGGATGACGATGGTAAAAAATAGAACTACCGTAATTTTAGATGTGCCCCGAATTAGATAAGTTGAACGGATATAAAAAAACCGCCTTGCGGCGGTTGTATGTTCTGGCGGAGAGGAAGAGATTCGAACTCTCGATAGGGGATAAACCCTATACTCCCTTAGCAGGGGAGCGCCTTCAGCCACTCGGCCACCTCTCCAAAAGAGCGGCGCATTCTATAAAGATTTATCAAACTGTCAAATTTCGTCGTGATTTATATTTAAGAGATGAAAGGTTTTGACAAAAATTGTCGCAAGCACTTGCCGTAAATCAATTTTTGAGCAAATGGAGCAAATCAACCGCCGTCCGTTTAGTTTTAACCGCACGGGCTTTTCCTAATTGAAAAAGCGGTTGTAAATAGTGCTTGAGCTGGTTTATTTCCGCATCCGTAAGCGTTTCTAAATTATCCGTCTCAACCGCCTCAATCAAATTCGCCGCAAATCCCGTTTTATTGGGAATAAGCCGTGCCCAGCCAGCGGAATAGTCAATACGGTAAAAATCTGCCGTCATTTCCCGTTCTGGCAACAGTCCAGCTTCCAAGAGTAAATGCACTTCAAGCGCGCGAATATGCCGCGCACTGCAAGTAGATAAAGCCAGCTTGTATTTTTCGTAAAGAAGAAAATCCGCGTCCAGATGATGGTTGTGTAAAACAATCTCGTTGAGATAATTTGCGGTGAGCCAGTCTTTACCGTGCAGCGGAAAAATCGTTTTCGTTTCCGCCGAATGTAAATTTCCTAAATCCGTTTTTTTAGTCAAATGAATAAATAATTCTCGAAACGGGGCAAATTGCTCCGTATCACGGTGAGTTTTTTGTTGGGAAATACGCGCAATTGCTCGGATTAAACCGTGATTTTGTGTTAATAAATCAAGGAGATAACGGCTTTCACCGTAAGGAATTCTTTTGAGAATGAAAGCTGGTTCTTGGTCAAGAATAAGCATATTTTTTGACAAGTTGCGGATTGATAGTTGGGAATATGTGGTAGGCTCACGGCTCAAAAATTTTACTTGGAACACTGCGTTTTATGTTGCTGATGATTGATAACTACGATTCATTTACCTACAACTTGGTGCAATATTTTGCCGAGTTGGGGGAAGAAATAACCGTAAAACGCAATGACGAGACCAATATCACTGAAATAGAACAATTGCAGCCGCAATATATTGTGATTTCTCCTGGTCCTTGCACCCCGCAAGAAGCAGGAGTTTCTAAATCAGTTATCGAATATTTTGCAGGTAAGGTACCTATTCTCGGTGTGTGTCTCGGTCATCAGTGTATAGCGGAGGTTTTCGGTGGAAAAGTCGTGCGTGCTAAAAAAGTGATGCACGGTAAAACTTCGCTAATTTCTCATTCGAATATCGGAGTATTCAAAGGTTTGAGTAATCCCTTGCAGGTTACTCGTTACCATTCCCTCGTAGCGGATACAAAAACATTGCCGCAAGAGTTGGAAATAACCGCATCGATAGAAGAGGATGGAGAGCAAGTAATTATGGGATTGCGGCATCGGCAATATCGCGTTGAAGGTGTGCAGTTTCACCCAGAATCCTTTGTGAGTAGCGAAGGGCATTCTTTGCTGGCAAATTTTCTTAAACAAGAGGCAAATTGATGGAAAACTATGATTTGCTAATCAACTATATGATTAAAAACGGTATTGCAACTCACGAACAAATCCGTGATGTTCGCTCTGCCATCGTAAAAACTCGCGCTGGTTTCTTACAGCAAATTTTGGCAGACGGTTTGATTTCCCCGTCAAAATTATCCGAAGCTAATCGAGAACTCTATAACTTACCTTATGTTTCATTGCGAGAATTAGAAATTCCGCGCGAACTAACCAGTCAATTCAAAGAAGAAGTAGTCCGTAAGCATATCGCGTTGCCGATATTTTTAAGCGGCGGTCGTTTGTTTATTGCAACAAGAGACCCAGGTAACCGCAATTTGCTCGATGAGTTTAAGTATCAAGGCAATTTTTCATCGGTAGATCCAGTTGTCGCTGATAGTAATGTTATTGAAGGATTGATTGAAGAACATTACGCAGGCACAGGCGGAATGGAAAATATCTTGATTGAGGAAGATACCGCTCAACAAGATATGGATCGCATTTCCGATGCGCTTTCAGCGATGGGAGGCGGTGAAGAAGAAGCACCAGTTGTGCGTTTTGTAACTGGTATGTTGTTGGATGCAATCCGCACGGGCGCATCTGACTTGCACTTCGAACCATATGAAACAACTTACCGTGTGCGTTTTCGTCGTGATGGTGTGTTGCAAGAAGTAGCAAATCCACCACCTAATATTGCTACTCGGATTACCGCTCGTCTGAAAGTTATGGCAAATTTGGATATCGCCGAAAAACGCGTGCCGCAAGACGGACGGATTAAATTGATGGTATCCGAAACCAAAGCAATCGACTTTCGGGTAAATAGCTTGCCGACGCTTTGGGGTGAAAAAATCGTATTACGGATTTTGGATAGTTCGGCAGCAAAACTCAATATCGATATTTTGGGCTTCGAACCAGAGCAAAAACAATACTATTTAGATGCAATTCATAAACCGCAGGGAATGGTTTTGGTAACTGGTCCGACGGGTTCTGGTAAAACGGTGTCGTTATATACGGGATTGAATCTTCTCAATAAACCAACGGTGAATATTTCCACAGCGGAAGACCCAGTGGAAATTAATTTACCAGGTATCAATCAGGTGAATGTCAATACCAAAACTGGTTTGGATTTCGCAGCAGCTCTGAAAGCGTTCTTGCGGCAAGATCCTGACATCATAATGGTGGGGGAAATTCGGGATATAACTACGGCGGAAATTGCGGTAAAAGCAGCGCAAACAGGACATATGGTTATGAGTACGCTGCATACTAACGATGTGCCGCAAACGATTGCCCGTTTGGTGAATATCGGTATCGAACCGTATAACATTGCCGCATCGGTGAATTTAATTATGGCGCAACGGCTTGCACGGCGTTTGTGTCAGCATTGTAAAACTCGTGATCGCAAACGCCATCACGAAGAGCTAATAGCTTTGGGATTTGATGAAGAAGAACTCGATGATTTGAAAATTTATACCGCCAAAGGTTGCGACCGTTGTTCATATCAAGGTTATCGCGGTCGGGCTGGTATTTATCAAGTTGTGCCGATTTCTGATTCTTTATCGGATTTGATTTTGAAGAATGCTTCTGCTGCTGAAATTGGTGAGCAATGTCATCGTGAGGGCTATGGTGATTTGCGCCGTTCAGCATTAAACAAAGTCAAGATGGGTTTGACTAGTATTGAAGAAGTGTTACGGGTAACAAGTGATTAATTAACGGAGACTATTATTTATGGCTGTCGAAGAGAAAAAAATGAAAACCTATACATGGTCAGCAAAAAATAAGCAAGGCAAGACCATTAAAGGTGAGCACGATATGGCAAGTGAAGCTATTCTGAAAGCTTTCTTGTCCCGTCAAGGTTTGACCAATATTCAGGTAAGAGAAAAAGCAAAGCCTGTTTTTGAAAGTAAGGGAAGAATCAAATCATCAAATATCGTGTTTTTTACACGGCAAATGGCGACGATGCTTCGCGCAGGGATGCCTGTTATGCGTTCTTTGGAACTCGTAGGACAATCAATTGAACGCCCAAAAGCGATGCAGGAACTTGTTATTGATGTGTTTAACCGTATTCAAAACGGTGCAAGTTTTGCGGAAGCTTTGGCAGCGCATCCTGTTTATTTCAACAATCTATATACAAGTTTGGTGGCAGCTGGTGAAGAAGCAGGTATGTTAGAGCAGACGATGGATAATCTCGGCACTAACTTGGAAAAAAACGAAGCGGTTAAAAAGAAAATCAAAAAAGCTCTGCGTTATCCAATTATCGTTTTGTGCTTCGCGGTAATCGTAACTGCAATCTTGATGATTAAAGTTATTCCAGTATTTGCGGAATTTTTTGAAAGTAATGGTGGTCAGTTGCCGTGGATTACGCAATTTGTGATGAGTATTTCTGACTTCTTGATTGATAAAGGAGCGTATTTGCTTATCATTACTATTGCAGCAATATATGCTTTCATTTGGGCGAAAAAGAGAAACAGAAACTTTGAGAAAAGGGTTAATCGGCTAGCTTTTAGAGCACCTTTGATTGGTGGAATTATCCGTTGTGGTGCGGTAGCTCGTTTTGCGGGAACTATGAGTATTCTTTTTAATGCTGGTGTTCCGATGATAAAAGGCTTGACTGCAGTTGCGCCTGCTGTTGGTTCGGTTGTGTTTGAAGAAGCAATCTATGTAATCCGCGACAATGTGCAAAACGGTCAGCAGTTATCTTTTGCTATGAAAAATTCTGAATTATTTCCGATTGTTGCGGTGCAAATGACAGCTATCGGTGAGGAATCAGGTAATTTAGGTGAAATGCTCGGTCGGGTTGGTAAATTTTATGAAGAAGAGCTTGATTGGCGGATCGATAACTTAACTTCCATGATTGAACCGTTAATTATGGCTTTCTTGGGATTGGTAGTAGGTGGTCTTTTGATGGCTATGTATCTTCCAATGTTCCAAATTGGCGATTTGTTCTAATAATGTTTATCGACGACTTATTTACAGGAACTATCGGGCTTGCTTTTGCAAGCCTGATTGGTCTTATGGTGGGCAGCTTTCTTAATGTTGTGATTTACCGCCTCCCCGTGATGATTGATAGACAAGAAAAACAGCTTGCTTGGGAAATTTTGCACGGTGAAGGGCAGAAAAATCCCTCATTGCCTGATGAAAAATTTAATCTACTTTTTCCTAATTCGCATTGTCCGAAATGCAAGCACAAAATCCGTGCTTGGGAAAATATCCCCGTCATCAGCTATTTGTTGCAGAAGGGTAAGTGCCGCGGTTGTGGGCAGAAAATTTCTCCGCGCTATATGGGTGTAGAAATTTTGACGGCACTGGCGAGCGGTGTTACGGCTTGCTGTTTTCAGACTGGTATCCAAGTTATTTTTGCTTTACTTTTCACTTGGACACTGATTGCTTTAATTTTTATTGATGCGGAAAATTTCATTCTTCCAGATGTGCTGACATTGCCTTTGATGTGGTTGGGGATTTTTTGCGCTGTACTACACGGATTTTCTGGCTTATATGTTTCTTTGCCTGAAAGCGTTCTTGGCGCGATGGTCGGTTATGTATCGCTGTGGTTGGTGTATTGGATTTTCAAAATTATCACCAAAAAAGAGGGAATGGGATTTGGCGATTTCAAATTGCTTGCGGCATTGTGTGCTTGGCAAGGCGCGGTGATGTTACCGATAATTTTATTTTTTGCTTCGATTTCAGGGATTATTTACGCCTTAATTAGCCGTGTTGGCTTTGGAAAACCGATACCTTTTGGACCGTATTTAGCGGTGGCTGGTTGGCTATCATTTTTATTTGGACGGCATTTGCTAATGCTATTTGGTTTTGAGAACTGATGATTATTGGCATCACTGGCGGTATTGCTAGCGGTAAGAGCAGTTGTTCGAAATATTTTTCTTCGCTTGGCTATGTAGTGGTTGATGCTGATTTGATTTCGCGGGAAATCGTGGCAGCGGGCGGTGATTTTTTGCGGATTTTGGTCGCAGAATTTGGACGGGAAGTTTTACTATCAGACGGTAATTTAGACCGAGCCTATTTTCGCGAGTTGATTTTTTCTGATGCTGCCGTAATGGGCAAAGTTAATTATCTGATGCACCCGCTGATTGCTGAAATTGCCCAAGAACGGTTTGTTAATTATTCCCAATCAGATATAGTTTTTTACGATGCCGCCTTACTTTTTGAAGCGGGGCACGATAAATTTTGCGATTTTGTCTTAACCGTTGATATTCCTGAAAATTTACAAATTGAACGGGCACTGAATCGTGGAAATATTACGAGAGAAATTTTGCAGAAAATAATGGCGGTGCAGATGCCGCGTTTTTTGCGCCTGATGCGCAGTAATTTTTGCATTGATAATTCTGGAAGTTATGAAAATATGGAATATCAATGTGATTTATTTCTTAAAAAAATAAAGAATTTATGAGGAACTTATGAAGACGATTGCAATTATTGCTGCGATGCCAGAGGAATTGTTAGACTTATCCCATCATTTGTCCGACATTTCGCAAGAGACAATTCACGGTAAGGAAATTACTACGGGTTATTTTGACGGTAAGCGGATTGTTTTGACTTTATCAGGTATCGGTAAGGTGAATGCAGCATTTGCTACTGCGCTAGTTGTATTGCAATATAAGCCAGATGTAGTGCTAAATACTGGCAGTGCTGGTGCATTGTCGGCGGATTTGGACTTTGCCGATGTAGTTATCGCGGATAAATTGACGCAATACGATGTTGATATTAGCAAATTTGGATATTCCATCGGGCAAATTCCTGGAATGTCTCAATTTTTGCATGTTGATAATGAACTTTCTACATGTGTGGAGGAGGAATTTGCGGCGACTGCGGCAAGTAGCGATATAAAAATTCATCGTGGATTGATTGTTTCTGGCGATAAATTTATTGACGGTAAAGATAAGAAAACTGCAATTTTGCATGATTTTCCAGATGCTTTGGTTTGTGAAATGGAAGGTGCGGCGATTGCGCAAATTTGTGTTCAGGCGAAGATTTCTTTTGCGGTTGTTCGTAGTGTTTCGGATAAAGCAGATGAAAGTTCTGGTGTTGATTTTGAAAAATTTATCAAAGAAGCATCGAAAAGAAGTGCCGAAGTTATTTTGCGTTTGTTGCAGAAATTATGAATTGTTATAGTCGCTACACTGCAAAATATAGTCATTCCCCAGCAAAATAGCTCATTATTGCCTCTTCAATTGTATTGTAGTTATGAATTACACTTCGGAGATATTTTTTAAGGTTTGCCCAGCATTTTTCATGTTCGTTTAATTCTGGGGAGTAAGGCGGTAAAGGTAGCACTGTATGACCATATTTTTTTACCTCTTCGTGTAGTTTTTGGATTTTATGAAATGATGCGTTATCTAGAATAATGACTGAATTTGGTTTTAGCTCTTTAATTAAGAATTCGACAAACCATTTTTCAAAAAATCCACTTGTCATCGTGCCTTTATAATTCATTGGAGCGATTATTTTATCCCCTTGTAAAGTCGC
>JAFUTP010000073.1 GCA_017484165.1 Cardiobacteriaceae bacterium
AGCAAGAGCGATTGTAAATAAAAGAAATTCCGCCTGTCAAGAATTTTTCGCCTGTCGCGAAAAATGACGGAGGCGGTGAGATTTTTCGCTCCGCTCAAAATGACGGCATAGCAAACACGCGTAGGGTGGGCAACTTGTTGCCCACGCGGTTTTTTGTTCCAATTCAAAATAACACTTCTTTATCTTCGCCTATCCGTATTGGTTATACTGTCTTTAAGTTTGCCGCCTTGTCTATTTTGAATTGGAATAACTATAAAAATTCCAATAACCATCATTTCCGCGTGGGCAACAAGTTGCCCACCCTACGGCTGAAAATGACGATCGCGGTGAGGTTTTTCGCTGTGCTCAAAATGACGGAAGAGGCGGAAATTGGCGGTAAAGATAAAAAATCCGCCGTGTAAAAAACGGCGGGTTTGTTTTGCGGATAAATACCGAAAACGGTATTTGTAGATGCAAATAAGGACTCGCCTCCGACCGTGTCGGGGGGTTATAAATATTTCAGGAATAGTTCGAATTCTTCGTGCAGGAAGCGGCGGAGTGAGAGGATATCAGGTTGGTTTTCGGAGCTCAAAAGGGCGATGAGATCGCGATACATTTGTGGATTAGTTGTGCTTTCGGAGCGTTTGTTAAACCAGTTTGCGTCCTGTGGTTCGGATTTGTAGATGGGATAGCGCAAGGGGCGTTGAAAAATTGAATGTATCCAAGCTTGTGCGACTTGTTTGGTTATTTCTGGCATTTGTGCGGGGTTCATAATGCAGCGGTCGTGAGAGCGTAGAAGTCCGATTTCGCGGGCGATATGCATATTTCCGCTGCCGCCACTATTCAAAATAAAGCTGATGACGGTGTGGGTTTGTAGGCGGGAGAGTTCGCTGTTCATTCTTGGAAGTCGGCGTAGCCATTCGAACCAAATTGCGCCGATGGGCGGTAAATTTTCGTCGAGCGTGCTGATTTTCCAAGACAAATCCGCATCGGCGACAATCCGATCGGCTTGCATCATCAGAGCTAATCCCTCGTCGGCGATTTCGCCGCTGGCAGAAAAAATAATCGGTGCGGGCGACATACGAATTTCGATGAGAGTTTGGTAGAAGAGGGAAAGTTCAGAATTTACGGTTTTTAAGCTTCTGCCGCGCCAATGATGCAAACCTCCAAAGCGCTTACCGAGTGCGTAAATTAAAAGCGAATTGTGTTTTTGCCGTGCATCTTTGGTGATGTTTTGCAAATCTTCTAAAACTTTGCCGCTTAAATCAACTTCCTCGGCTTTCGGCTGCCAAATCATCATCTGATTTTGATATTGAAAATGACGGGCGATTTGAGTTTCGCGCAGCAGCTGACATTCTTCTAACAGCGCATCAGATGCGTATTTTTCGTTGATTTTTCTTTCTTTACCGTCGCTCGTTTTTGCGATTTTTTTGTTATTGCGAGAGCGACGTTTCCAATGTTCAGAAATTGAATAGGAAATTTTGCCCTTGTCAAGTGATTTTTTAGTGAAAGAGAAAATTTTTGCGGGTGGAAATTGTTGTAATAGCTCGTATGGTTTGAGTGGCCAGTCGAAAGCGTGATAAATAAAAAAATCGATTTCCTCGCCAGAGAGCGAATTTTCTGCTGCGACGAGCTGTAAATATTGCCAAAAATCCCGTAAAAACGCGCAAATAAACACACAAGCGGTTTGCGGATTGCTTTCTAAACCAAGCCAATCGCGGTTGTTGAATGCTTCGCGAATTTCGTGCGAGAGCGTTACTCGACGGTAAGCGAATTCGGCTGAGTTGTGAGTGAAGGAATAAATCTGCCGCTTTCCGACGGTAAGCGGTGAGGGATATTGCAGGATTGCGGAGAAATTTTTCTTATCCGCAGAGCTAATCCGTGCAAATGTTTTGGTCAAATGATGAAAGCCGAAATGCTGCGCGAGAAGCGAAATTCCGCCCGTCGAATTACCGATGATTAAAGCGGTTGCCGCTTCCATTGTGGCAATGTCTAAATGCAGACGACGAGCGTGATAAAAAGCATTACATACTGCAAAAATCAAAATACGATCGGCGATTAAATTGCTGCTTTCCTGCACAATTTGCGGCATCGAACCAAGTCCGCGGGAAAAAAAATCTTGACATTGCAAAATTAGTCGTTCTTCGCTGCGAGATGTGGGGATGAGTTCGATTAGGCGGTGGTAGCGTGGATGGCGGGAAAAATGCGCGGTTAAAAAACGGTTTTCCATTCCCGTCGGCAGAATTTTGCTGATTTCAGAAATGCTCTCCCCGTCGGATAGTGAAATTACCGCGGCAGAACGAGAAAAATGCGCAGCCAGACGGGATAAAAGCTTTTTGCGTTCGTCTAATTGCATATCGAGCGCGTCGATAATCAGGTCGTAGCTTGCGAATTCATCGCGGTGGCTGATAAATTCACGCGGAATAATCAAGCTCGCCGCCTCACTGCCGCAAAGCGGGGCAGGCGTTTGCACATAAAGATTTTCAATCGCGGAAATTACCGTGTTGATATCGCGGTCGCAGACGGAAACGCTAATTCCCGCATTGGCAAAAAGTGCCGCAATCTGCAAACTGCGAGTATTCGCGCCCAAAATCGCAGGATTGACAAAGCTATCGAGCATTTTTTTGCCGTCAAGCATAATTTTTTCCTTGTCTTGCAATAAACCGTAAAGAATATTTCGAGCCCTAAATTAGCTTTAATTTTTGATTGTGAGCTCTATTTTTCCGAGATTTTCAATTTCACCGAGTAAATAATCGCCTTTATTTACCGCAGAAACCCCTTCTGGCGTGCCTGTAAAGATTAAATCTCCCGCTTCAAGTTGATGATAAGTTGATAAATCCGCGATTATTTCGGGAATATTCCAAATCATTTGGGAGAGGTCAGATTTTTGCCGAATTTCATTATTGACGGATAACTTAATTTCACCTTTGTCAATTATTCCCGTTTGAGTTTTTGGATAAATACTTGACACAATTGCGGCATTTTGAAAATTTTTTGCATTATCCCAGGGAAGTCCCTTATCGCGTAATTCGGCTTGTAAATCTCTGCGCGTCATATCTAAACCGACTGCATAACCGTAAATAAAGCTTTCGGCATCAGAGATTGCAATATTTTTTCCCGTTTTGCCAATTGCAATCACTAATTCAATTTCATGATGAAAATTATTAGTTTGCGCGGGATAATCGATAATTGCTCCAGAAGTATTCAAAAAAGAAGTAGATTTACAAAAATAAAACGGCTTCATTGAAGCTTTATCAACGCTAAAACCGAGTTCTTCGGCATGAGCTTTATAATTTCTACCGATGCAGTAAATATTATGCACAGGGAATTTTTCTTGCGCATTTGCGATATCTAATAAAACGGGATTAAAGGTGGGAAATATACTTGTGGTCATATTGGTCTCCATAAATATTTGAGTATAAGATTGGAAAATTTTTAATTCGATAGTGGTGAATTTTATAATTTATATGCGTATCTAAATTTAGGGTAGTTCTATTTTTTTACCATCGTCATCCTGAGCGTAGCGAAGGATCTGCCGATAGAGATTTTTCGCCTGCGGCTCAAAATGACGAATTTTTAGACATACCCTTATGCTAAATAAACTAAAATTTTTTTAGAACTTTCTAAATATATCTCCTTGCAATTTTCCTCTACACGGTTCAAAGTCGCGCAGTAGAGATTAGGAAAAGTTATGCCGTCGAGCTTCCAAACTAGCCCCTTTGACTTGATTTCGGTATCTTTTTCGATGGCAAAAATAGAAACTGCTTGATTGGGTTTTACGCTAAATTTTGCCGCGCCAGAGATGCAATAAAAACTACCGTAATCGGAAATAATTCTGGTCTTCGGTAGAAAATTATAGAAGTAAGAGAGTAAAAAAATATTGCCAAGAGTGTGGTCTTCTCTTTTCCCCGTTGCGGCAAGGATTGTTATTTCATCAAGGTTATTTTTAATCGCGAAATTAAAGGCTTTATTGAGGTCATTAGTGTCTTGTTCGGCAATAAAATGAATTTGTTTTTGTAATTTATTGCGGTATTTTTCGGAAATGCTATCTAAATCACCCACAACCGCATCGGGAATTCTGCCGAAATCAAGAAGTTTTTCCGCTGCGCCATCGCAGCAAATGATGTATTCAGCGGTTTTTAATATTTCTAGTAAGGATTGAGTAAAGGGAAAATCACCGTTGGCAAGAATGATATTTTTTGCCGAAAATTGCCTTTGGAGGGGAATGATATTTTCCTTTTCAATGCGCATAAGTCTGGTAAGTATTCGGATCGTTGATGATTAAAACAGGTTCGTTTTCAGGATTGTCAAGCACATCATCGGTTACGCAATTCGGACAAATGTAATGTGCATACAAAAACCAAAAGCTTTTTTCTTCGTCAAATTTCAGCCAATACCATTCGGAATTTGCCATCGTTGTTGGGGTTGTCCGTAAATAGTATGCAATTACAAGACTAATCCAAGGCATATGTCCGACAATGATTGCCTGTTCATCTTCAATAGTTTGCACAGCTGCCAGAGCATATTGCCAAGCTTGATCGGGGTTTAATTCTTCAAAGGCATAATCAACTTTGGCGTATTTTTCAGCCGTTTGCTTGGAGCGCAGGCATTGCGAGGTATAAACAGGAAAATCTTTCGCGAGTTCTTTTAGTTGTTTTCCTGAATATTCCGCTTGCCGAAAACCAATCGGTGTCAGCGTTCGGTATAAATCTTGTAGTCCAAAACCAGCTTGTGCGTGTCGCCAGAATATTCGATCTATCATCTTTGTGTAGTCAGTATTAAATTAACTTGGAGAGAATGTTTTAAGTATGGTCAAAGCTTGTTTTGTAGATTAAATTTCTTTTTTTATTGATAAATGCTGTGCGTTTTCCCAGAGGAATAAGCGTTGTTTTTGTAGGGCAGTTGCAAACATATCTGCCACTAGTTTTAATTCTTTTACGCGCGGATAAGCAGGACGATAAACAATTGCAATGCGTCGATGTGGTCCCATCGCTTCTAGCTGCAAACAACGAAGTTGCGAATAACCGAGCATTTGCGGCAATGCCATCTGTGGAATGAGGGTGTATCCCATATTGTTAATCGTGAGCTGAATGAGAGTATTTAGTGAAGAATCACGGAAGATATTGCGCTTATCGCTCATATCAATTTTGCAAATTTCCGCGATGTGATCCCGCAGGCAGTGTCCTTCGCCTAAAAGCATCGGTGGAAATTTTTTGATTTTCGCGGGAGTAATGCGGCATTTTTCGCCTTCTTCGCAATTTTCTTGGAAGAGTTGATGATCTTTATGAGCAATAACCCAGAAATTTTCGGTGGCGAATTCAATACTTTCTAAACCGTTAATATCAAATGGCAGAGCTAAAACCGCCGCATCTAAATCACCTGATTGCACCATTGAAACCAGCCGCGAAGAAGTGTTTTCTACGATATTCATCAGGAATTTCGGATATTTTTCCGAAACCACGGGCAGGGCGTATGGCAGCAAATACGGCGCGATAGTCGGAATAAAACCGATTGTTATCGGATAGGAAAGTTCTTCTTGCAGTGCATAAGCTCTCTCGACGAGTTGCTGGGCATCGAGATAAATTTTCTCTGCACGGCGAATAATTTCCTCACCGATGGGAGTTAAAACGACTTGCTTGTTATTTCTTTCAAAGATTGCAATTCCTAGAACTTTTTCTAATTCGGAAATGCCAAGTGATAAAGCTGATTGTGAGATTTTGCAGTCTTCTGCGGCGCGTTTGAAATGCTTGTGTCTAGCGACTGCGATAGCGAATTGAAGTTGTCGGAGAGTAACCATCTTAAATGTCAATATTTATTTTTTAAATGTGAAAAAAAGCGGCGGGATTTTATTTGAAATCCGCTGTGATGTTGCATTTGGCGTGAAAAATATGGAAATCGAAAAATAAATATGGCATAAAAAAACGCTGACGAATGCCAGCGTTTTTTCTTGCAAAATCAAACATTATTTGCGGTTAAGTTTGATTTCACGGATTGAAGCGCGAAGGAATGCGCCGCCACAATTTTTAACTTGCAAAGATTTTTGCTGCAAATTGCCAGAGCCGTCATCAGGGCTGCCAGATGTTGAGAGATAAATCGCCCAATCTTGACCTGACAAACATTTATTGTTTTGCACATTAGTTTTGAGTTTTGCTCCGCCGTCGATTGCGTTACCGTTTAGGGACATAACTTCTGCTTCACCGTTCAAAATTGCGCCGTTTTGGTCGGTATTTTTCACCGTATCCAAAGCCTGATGCACTGCAAGCACAGAAGGCGCGGAAGCAATTGAGTCGTAATAAACACCAGAAACTTCACCATCGCCTTCGGAGCTGTTCTTACCGCTAGTCGCATCGTATTCCGAACGGAATTTGACTGCCGCGTTAGTCAAGTTACCGCCTGTGAAAACATTCACGCCCATCAAATAGGAAGAACCAGTTGTGGTATTAAGTTCCGTTGTGGTTGTGGTTTGTTCAATAGAACTTTCTCCTTCTTTACCGCATTTGCGAGTAATTTTCGGTTCGGTTACCTCATAGACGAATTCGCGTTTTTGAGTTTCCTTGCTACAGCTACCTTTTTTGATGATTGTGCAGTTGTTATCTGTGCTGCTATTGCTTACAGGACAGAGTTGCGGTTCAGCAATACTGCTTGCAGCCGTTCCCCAACCTAATTCAGCTGCTGCTTGTTCGTTTAATTTTTCCTCGACAACTTCAACATTTAGCGTTGCATCGGTGTAAGTAACAGTGTCGATATATTTGCTATCGATTGCCACGACTTGACCGCTTTCATCTTTGTAACCGAGAAGTTTGATGTATTTTTTACCGTTAGCTTCCCAAGCAGAGCAAGTTTCATCGCTAGAAGCAGGCGGGGTGGTTGCATAACTCGTGCTAGTTTCAGAACTTGCGTTTTGGAAGTGATATTTACGAGTGGTAAAGAAAACGCCGTCGAGCACGACTACTGGCTGGCTGACAACTCTTTCCGAACTTGCGGTTAATCCATTGCCGACGCTTTCGCCTCCTGCGGCAAGCGGAATATACCAACCGTATTTCACTTCATCTTTTGCGACATCAGGCAGAGAGCGTTCTTTATTTGCTTTGGTGATGAAATTTCGTTCTTGCAAATCGCTTTCTTCGAGCACGGTTGGTTTTTGGTCGAGTAAGTCGTCGTAGATGCCGTAGAAGCGTTGTTGTGCTTCGGTTGCGCTACGGTCTTCTTTATAAATATCCGAACCAGTTCCGAAAAGCACAATTAACTTGTTACCGTTAAATTCGCTAGGACGATAAACCGCTGGTGCTGCCGTAATTGGATTAGTGCCGTGGAAGATTTTTTTCGCATTCCAAGCTTTGCTATCACTGCGTAAATCAAAGCGGTATAAATCACCGTTATAGTCGCCAGCGTATGCCACATCGGCAATTCCGTCGAAATCTAAATCAACCACCACAGGTGAGCCCAGCGCATTGATTGCATATTTATTAGCGGTGTAGTCAGAAACGGTGATTTTTTTAATCAATTCGCCAGCTTTTGTGCCTTCACGGCGGGCAAGGTTATCCGCGAGATTGAAGTTAATACCGAGAGCGTCGAAGATATATAAAGTTGGTGCTTCGTCTTGATTATCGCGAGCAGTTGCATCGCATTCATCGTTATTTGCTTGACTAGCAGCAGCATTCGGATCAGTCGGATTATTCGGATCTGCTGGATCTTGCGAACTTTGCTCAACTTGCGGACATTTCGCTCCTGTCGGGAAACCGTTAGCAACAAAGGCAGAAACGCGCATCAAGCCTTCGGTCGCTTTGGCATATTTAATATCCGTTTCCTTACCGTCTTTATCTTTAACTTTATCCGTGCCCCAAGTGTTTTGCGTGTAAGCAAGCACTGGATTAGAAATGGTATAGCCGAGATTTATTTCCTCATCACCGTTTTTTGCTTCCCAGTTGGCAGCATCGGTGATGGATTTTTCCCAACCGATATTCGCGCTGCTACCTACATTTGCCGTTGCCGATTGACCGTTAGCATTTATCGAGAACACACCGCGTCCACCTTGACCGAGGTTAGCAAGCAGGAGAGTTTGCTGATTACGGGTATTTTTTTCGCCATCGCTTACCGTCGCGGTAGTCATATAGCTGATGCCGCCATTTACACCGTAAATATGTTGATTTTCTGCTTCACCGTAGCTTGCGCGGGCAATAGTGTTGGGTAGCGTTTGGGCGAGAGTTTCATCTTTTTCGCGCGGCATTTGATAGGGCATATATGTGAATTTGAGCTCATAGGGATTAGTGATATTGCCTGCTCTTTGATACACATAAAGCATTCCGTCATTTGCGCCCATCACGAGATATTTAGCGCGGTCGATGTTTTTGTTATCAGCATTTAGTTCTTTGGCAGCTGATAAGGTGATTGGGGAAGCGTCAATGACATCCGCCATATTTCTTTCTTTTGTGAAATTTTTATCTACAACACGGTTGCGATATTGCGCGACTAGACGGTTAGCGATATTTGCACTTGCAACCGCTTCTTCGATTTCTACATCAGCGTTTTCACCGCTACCTGCGCGACTTATCCACGGCAGAAATCCTTTTTCGAATTCCACATCGCCGCCGTCGTCTTTGTTAAAGCCGAAAGCTTCGAAATAAGAGTTGTCGAGTAGCGCGCCTTGACCGTTTTCTTGACTTACCAGAATTTTGTATGGCGATGGGAAATTTGCCGTGCCTTGCTTGTCGTTTAGTTTGTCGAAGGAATTGGTGCAGAGCCATTTGCCTCTACCGTTTGCACCAGATGCAGTTTCAGAACCTTCAATCAAAGAGCAGGAGTATTTTTTGCTGTCTTTTAAGGGGAATTTGTTAAAAGGTGCTTCGACGGTGTAAATCTGCTGGAATTTGAGTAATGACGACCAGTTTGCGGTGTTGATAGATAGTGTGCTCATCAATCCAACTTGGTTTTGGCAAGCACCATCTGTTGAGAGACCTTTGCAGAGCTCTTTTTCAACTTCTTCGATAACCGCATTACCGTCTTTGTCTGTTGTAACTTGCGAAATGCGGTTCTGTGCTGGAAATTCGCTGACATCAATAGATTGCGAAGAAATATTGGCAGGAGCGGCAACGGAAGTTGTGCGCAGGCGTTCTTGTTTGCTGGTGTTTTCTGTATCTGGCTCGGCATCGCTGTCGCGAATAATAATGTTCGGAGATTTATTTGCTTCTAACGGCTGCAAAGGTCCAATCGAAAACTCTAACGGATTATTGTTTGGTGTTGATGAACTAATTGCTGTTTGATTGTTTGAGGAAGAAGTGTCGGTTGTAGTCGATTGAGAACTCGTTGCACATTGCTCGTAAATTGTGTCGGCTATTTTTTCGAATGCTTGGACAAGTTCATCGCCATTATTTACCGCAATGTAACCGTTATTACCAATATTTAATCCCGCATCAACTCTTGCCGCTTGTTTCAAAAATTCTCTACCGTTTTGTGAAATAGTTCTTTTGTCAGCGGTTTCATAAGCAACGGTAATAGTTTGAATTTTTTGCTTACCAGGTATAGTCGGTTTTAGGTCTTTGTTGTAGAGCTTGTCGGAAAAATACTCCAATCCCTGCAGTAGTTGTTTGCCGTTGTGAGTTATTTGACTGCTAGATGTCTTACATCTTTTTAGACCAGATGCAGGATTTATTCCGTTGAGCTCTGCTTGTTCGTTATAAGAACAATCGCCTTTTAGTTTTGATTCTGCTTCTTGTGAAACAATTTCTGTGTTGAGGTATGTGTATTTTCCGTTTGCGTCAATTGTTGGGGCAAAATACATATATTGTTCTGGAAGATGATTCCAATCTTTATCTGGCGCACCGTATAAGTCATACCAAGTCTTCCAAGTTCCATTTCGTGTGTACTCATTTAAGGGAAAGTTGCGTTCTTCTAGTTCATAAATATCCCGTAGAGCTGGAATTTTCCAAGCGAGTAATGATGACATATATGGGCGGGCATACATCAGACTATTTTGATCAGCAATAAAGTAAGCTGCACATTCCTCTTTGCTACCACTGCAAGGAACAGGTTTTCCATTTGCTTGCTTTTTAACTAAATATGTGAGTGGATTTCCCCACATAGCAGTTTGTCTACCTAGCTCTACTTCATATAAACCTTTGCCATTTACTGTTTGCGACCAAGATTCATTATTTGCATCGCCGTCCGATAGAACTACTACGAATGCACTTGTATCACCTGGACTTGTGCTACAAACAGAACTAGGATTGCTTGATAGATGCTCATACACATTATTTATAGCTGCTATATAAGTTACGACAGTTGGTGTTTGACCAAAAGCGCAAGTTTTATCAAGTTTGTTATAGACATTTTTTCCACTGGTGTATTGAGAAAAATAAGGTGATGTCATAGATACGGCATTTTTACCGTCTAAACCTGCTTGTCCATGTGCAACTCTGGTGATACATTCTTCGCTTTCTTGACCTTGTGTGCTGTCTAAAAATGTAATTAAGTTCCAATCAAAACTATCCGAATATTTGTCAGTGATTTTTTTTGTTGCCTCTTTAAGCTTTTGCATTCGTTCTGAACGACCTCCTGTGCCAGTTTCCATAGAGCCAGAAGTATCAAAAACAAGCATAATTTTTGGTTTGTTAGCAGAGCTAAATTTTTTGTCATCGTTTTGAATTTGTTCTTGTTGTGTATCACATTGTTCTTCGCTTTCTTCTGTGATAACGATACGGTCGCGAGTTTGTGAGCGAGTGCCTGAATAACTATTGGCAGGAATTTCTTCTGTGGAGTTTTCAGTGGTGCTTGTAGTAGTTTGTGATACTTTTGTAGTAGTTGTTAATTGTTCGAGATAGCTTGGAACGGCAGAAAATGGAGAATCTTTCACCGCCAATGCTGGTAATGCAATTGTTGCACAAATTGCGGCAATAGAACTAGAAAGTAAAACACGATTTTGTTTTTTCATATTAGTTGAGACCCTTGTGTGTCAATTTGATTGAAGTAATGAAATGCCAAATAAAGCTGACGAAGCCCTTATTTGAACGGCGCGGGATTTTTTGACAAAAATTGTCAGATTTGAAAATATGAAGAAAATTTAATCGAGGAAATTGAGGGGGAGAGTGCTGTTTTTTTTTTTTTTTTTTTGCGAAATTATCTTTTTTGATAATGCGAAAAAATGAGAGAAAATATTGTTATATCAAAAAATTAGCCAAATAAATCACTATGACTGCCAGTATCGGTAGCAATTAAAAAGAGTTGGTTATTGTCGATTCTATACATAAGCAGCCAATCGGCTTCAATATGGCATTCGCGAAAATATCTAAATCTTCCTTGTAGTTGATGATCTTTATATTTTTCATCTAAATCAATGCCAGCCGCAAGTTGGTTTATTACAAAATTGAGCTTACTTATATCTTTGCCTCGTTTTGCCATTAGTCTGGTTGATTTTTTCATTTTGTTTGTGTATTTAATTGTGTATTTCATCGTCATCAGTCAACATAGATTGAATTGCATCTTCTGCGGTTTGAAACTCTCTAGATAAATTTTCGCCAGTGAGTGCATCAGACATAGCTTGCTCTAATTCTTTTTTTTTGCGGCGTGAAACTAAAAACTCTAAATATTCGATTACTGAATAGCGATCTTCTTCAACTAGTTGCCCGTAAAGGGTAGAAAAATATTGGAGCGATTGTGTATAAGCTGCTTTCATAAGTTCTTCCTTTTAAACAAGTTGTAAAAAATGCTTTTATAACATATTAGTTTTATTTATTCACTCTAAAAAATGGCAAGTAATACAGCAAACCCTCAATTTAATTTTGACCCCGAAATATTTTTAAGTCACATAACTCATCGTTCTGGGGTTTATCAAATGCGCAATGCGGACGGTAAAGTTATTTATGTCGGAAAGGCGAAGGATTTGCAAAAACGCCTTGCGAGTTATTTTCGTCCTAACTTGCCGATAAAGACGGCGCGCTTGATGGCAGCGGTGCGTGATATTTCGACAACCGCGACAGCAAATGAAGCGGAAGCATTACTTTTAGAGAATAATTTAATCAAAACTCATCAGCCGAAATACAACATTCTTTTGCGTGATGATAAGAGCTATCCCTATATAAAATTTTCCGCGCATAAATATCCAAGAGTGCAAATTTTTCGTCGCGGTGGGGGAAATATTTCTGCGGTATCGAGAGAAAATTTAAGCCGTAATTTACTAGAAACAGATGCGCAAAAAAATGTAAAGAGTGCAAATAAAAAAGATAAAAATGCGCAATTATTCGGTCCATATCCGAGTGTAACAGTAGCAAAATTTGCCCTAGAACAGTTGCAAAAAATATTTCATTTGCGCTCCTGTCCTGATAGTGAATTTGCCAACCGCAGCCGTCCTTGCTTGCAATATCAAATCAAACGCTGCAATGCACCGTGCTTGGAATACATTTCCGCGGAAAACTACCGTGCGGATTTGCAATCGGCAGCTGATTTTTTAGGCGGTGAAAACCAGGAACTTTTGAATTCTCTGCAAAAGAAAATGTTTGATTTGTCGGAAAAAGAACAATATGAAGAAGCAGCCGAAATTCGCGATCAAATTCGTGCTTTGCAAAAGCTTAATAATCAAAGCCGAATAAGCTCTAATGATGATGAATTGGATGCGGATTATTTAGCCGTAAATGAGCAATACGGTGAAATTTGTGTGCAAGCTTTGTTTTTCCGTAGTGGTGAGCAAGTAGGAAGTGAAAATTATTTTCCTAAAATTCCTGAATATGATGCGAACAGTGAAGAAAATAACCGCGAAGAGTATTTATCCGAAATATTAGAAGCATTTATAGGACAATATTACTTTGAAAGAATTCCAGCAGGGCAAATAGTAGCGAAAATAACTGATAAGAGTAAGGAAAGTTTAGAAGAATATTTGAGCTTAAAAAGAAATAAGAGGGTAAAAATAATCAATAAACCTCGGGCGGAGAAAAAAGACCGTTTAACTATGGCAGAAGAAAATGCCAAAATAAATCTTTCATTGCAAATTGCGGCAAAATTATCGATGGAAAATCGCTTTATATCTCTTGCCACAGAGCTGAAATTAAACTCCGTGCCGACAAGAATCGAATGCTCGGATATTAGTCATTTTCAAGGTGAATATACGGTTGCAAGTTGTGTGGTTTTTGATCAAAGAGGGGCGGTTAAAAGAGATTATCGCCGCTACAAAATTAGCGATATAACTCCAGGTGATGATTTTGCGGCAATGCGACAAGTTATTTATCGTCGCTTTTCTCGCTTAAAAAAAGAACAAGCCACAATGCCCGATATTTTTTTCGTCGATGGTGGAAAAGGGCAGTTAAAACAGGCAATAGAAGTTTTCGAAGAATTAAATATCACAGGAGTGCAGCTAATTGGAGTAGCAAAGGGTGAAAAAAGAAAGCGGGGACTAGAAGTTTTTTGGTTTCCTGGTGAAGAAATTCCCCGTTATTTGGCGATGGATAGTCAGGCGATGCAGTTGATTGTGCAAATTCGCGATGAAGCGCATCGATTTGCTATTACAGGACACCGTAAAGGACGCGATAAAAAAGTTAAGCGTTCGGTATTAGAAAATATCGAAGGGGTGGGAAATAAACGCCGTAGAGTGTTATTAAATCACTTCGGGGGGATAAAAGAAATCTATGCCGCTTCCGTTGAAGAAATTGCCAGAGTGGAGGGAATTAGCGCAAAACTTGCCCGAGAAATTTATGAGCATTTGCATTCAAATTAGTTTTTGATAAATAAATAAATATTGCTTGCTTATAATGCCCGTTCTCTTTTAACTCGTTTTAAGTAATTTTTTAATCTTAAAAATAACTTGAAATATATCTTTTATTCGAATATTGGAGATAAAACAAATGTTCACTGATAACGAACAAGAAAAAATTCAAATTGCCGTTTTCCCAGTTGCAGGTTTTGGCACGCGTTTTTTACCTGCAACAAAATCAACTCCGAAGGAAATGCTACCAGTTGTTGATAAGCCCTTAATTCAATATGCAGTGGAAGAAGCTTATGACGCGGGAATTCGCAATATGGTTTTTATTACGGGGCGGAGCAAATGGTCGATTACCGAGCATTATGATTTTGCTTATGAGCTGGAAACCGAGCTAGAAAAACGCGGCAAAAAGGAATTTATGACGATTGTCGATCGCATTCGTCCGCGGGATATGAATGTTATGTTTATCCGTCAGGAACGGGCGATGGGATTGGGACATGCGGTGCTTTGTTCGGAACCGATTGTTCGTAATCGTCCTTTTGCGGTATTGCTTGCTGATGACTTGATTTATAACCATTACGGCATTCAAGTATTGAAGCAAATGTGTGCGATTTATGAGCGCAATCAGCAAGGCGTTATTGGTGTGCAAACCGTTCCTTATGAGCATACGCACCGTTACGGCATTATTACCGCTGGTTCGCGTTTGGATGACCGCACTTACCGCATTGAAGATATTGTGGAAAAGCCAGCGGTTGAGGAAGCACCGTCGGATTTGGCGGTTATTGGTCGTTACATTCTGCCAGGTCGGATAATGCAGATTTTGGCGAATACGCAAACTGGTGCGGGCGGAGAAATTCAGCTTACCGATGCAATTAAAGTGCTTTTGAAGGATAAAACTATTCTTGCTTACCGTTTTGAAGGCGAACGCTACGATTGCGGTGATAAGCTCGGTTACTTGCAAGCAAATGTGCAAATGGGAATTCATAACCGTGATTTCGGTGAGGATTTCAAAGAATATTTGCGCAGTTTGGATTTGTAATATTTGCTTTATGTTGAGAGTTTTTTAGCCGTGGTTTTTTGCCGCGGCTTTTTCTTTTGTTTTTAATAACTCGGAATAAATAAATGAACGGTCAAAATGAGCTTTTAGAACTTAAAAAAATCTTTCAATCGGCGAATAATTTTGCGCAAATGGCATTTGCTGGCAGAACATTTATTGTTCCGATTGTTGAAATGGATAAAGCGGATATTGATGATTTGCTAGAAATTTCCGAGCATAAAACCGCGGTATTGAATAATTTTCAGGCATTTTTGGCTGGTAATTCCTACAACCATATTTTGCTTTGGGGGGCACGAGGAACGGGAAAATCGACTTTAATTCGGGCAGCAGTTGCGCATTTTTTAGCTCAAAATATAAACTTAAAGTTTTTACAAATATCCTGTGAACATTTGCAAGATGTCGCATTTTTGCTGTGGGTTGCCTCGCAAATGTCGGACAAATTTCTGTTTTTTATCGATGATTTATCTTTTTCTGCCAATGATGATTCTTACCGTGCTTTGAAGGCGGTTTTGGACGGTTCAATTGCTGGAATTCCGCGCAATGTTTTGCTTTGTGTTACTTCTAACCGTCGTCATTTGATTTCGGAAAAATTCGCTGATGACAATTCACCGCATCCCGAGGAGGATAGCGAGGAGCAAATTTCTCTTTCCGAACGCTTTGGCTTGCGACTTTCTTTTCATCCTTTAAGTCAGGAGCAATATTTGCATATTGTGCGGCATTATTGGCTTAAAAAATTCCATAATAGTTATGAAATAAGCGATGATATTTTGCAAAAATCATTGCAATTTTCTCTTGCCCGCGGTTCTCGTTCAGCCAGAGTCGCCGAGCAATTTGTCAAAAGTTTTGGTTAAATAGCAAATAGTATGAAAAATACGGATAACAGGGATAATTCAAGCTCTTTTGCTCTATTTGATAATGCGATAACAGGGCAATATTTTTTGCTTGATAGTCTAGTTTTTGTGCAAAAAATTAGCTTTTTTGAACTTGCCAATCTTGATGAAATATTACAAGACGGTTGGAGAAAAAATTATTATTCGGCGATGCTGATTGAATATGAATTTTACTTGACAATTCTTTGGTATCGGAATAAAACGGAGTTAAATGAAGAAGAATTAAATAATTTTTTATCGAAAAATAATTCAACAGTTGCAATTTCCAAAGCAATTGCGAATATTAGTGAAGATGAATATAAAAATAAAATTGAAGTTATAAAAGAACATATTTTAGCAGGCGATAATTATCAAACTAATTTCACTTATTTGTTGAAATTTAATGCTTATGGTGAGGTGCGAGAACTTTACCGTAAATTGCGCCAAAAAGCCGCTTATCAAGCTTTAATCAAGATCAGTAATGATGAATATATTTTGTCATTTTCCCCCGAATTATTTTTTGAAATAAAAGATAGAAGAGTGCAAACTAAACCGATGAAGGGGACAATTTCTATCGCTAAACAGCCAGATGAATTACGAGATGAAAAAAATTTAGCCGAGAACACAATGATTGTCGATTTGATGCGCAATGATTTAGGCAAAATTTGCGAAATCGGCACGGTAAAAGTGGAAAATCCCTTTGAAATTATTAGATTTAACAGCGTTTATCAAATGGTTAGCACGGTTTGTGGCAAATTAAAAGATGGCATTTCTTTTGCCGAAATTTTTGCTGCTTTATTTCCATCTGGTTCAATTACAGGTGCTCCGAAATTAAAAACGATGGAAATAATTGATAAATTGGAAAAAGATAAGCGCGGAATTTATACGGGAAGTATCGGTTATATTGCCAAAGATTATGCGAAGTTTAATGTGGCAATTCGCACAATTTCATTAACAAGAATTGCTAAAAGAGATGAATTTTCCGCAATTTACGGAGTAGGCGGTGGAATAACGATTTTATCCAATCCTGATGAGGAATATTTAGAGACTAAATTAAAGGCTGAATTGATTAGTAATTTATCGCCTGATTTTGCTATTTTTGAAACGATGAAAGTTGAAAAACATCAAATAAAATTATTAAAATATCATCTAAACAGATTAGAAAAATCAGCGCAAGAGTTAAATTTTTCTCTTGATAAAAATATTTTGCATTTACTTGACAAATATATTCAAAGCAATTGCGATAAAAGGAAAAATTACCGCTTGAAATTATCCCTGTCAAGCAATGGAATAGAAATAAATGCAACGGAACTTGACAATATTGCTAAACGCCAAAAAATAATTATTGCCGATGTTGAGTTGGAAAACCACAATTATTTACGCAGATATAAAACGGATAGACGGAAAATTTTTGATGAATGGTTGAAAAAATCAACTGCAAGAGGGGCGTTTGATGCTATATTTTTTAACCAAGACGGTTATTTATTAGAAGGAGCAAGAACTTTTGTTGCTGTGAAATTACACTCTCAATGGTATTTACCGCCACTGTCATTAGATATTTTGCCGAGTATTACAAGAGAAATGTTTATTGAAAAGTATCAGGCAGAAGCTAAATCAATAAGCAAAAAGGAATTTCTATCCGCCGAAGAAATTGTGATTGGTAATGCGTTAAGAGGCTTTTTGCAAGCAGAAATTTTGCTGTAAAAAAACCGATGCGTTGAATTTACATCGGTTTTTTTCTTGTCTAAAAATTCGTCATTTTGAGCCGTAGGCGAAAAAGCTCTATCGGCAGGTCCTTCGCTCTTCTCAGGATGACGAGGGTAAAAAAATAGTTAGATGCGCTTATTAAATATTTTGTTTTAAGCGTCAAATGCTGCGCTAATTGCCCGCTCTAAATCCGCAAGAATGTCTTTTTTATCTTCAATGCCGACGGATAAGCGGATTAAATTGTCGCTAATTCCCGTTTTTTGGCGAATTTCTGGCGGAATTGCCGCATGAGTCATTTTTGCAGGGTGGCAGATGAGCGTTTCAACTCCGCCCAAACTTTCTGCGAGCGTAATCATTTCCAGTGCCGAGAAAAATGCCCGTAAATTTGCTCCCGCACGGAGTTCAAAAGAAAGCATCGCGCCTGCACTTTTTGCTTGCAAGCGGTTAGTTTCGTAATCGGGCGAAGATGGAAGACCTGGATAGTAAATTTTGGCAACTTGCGGATTTTGCGATAAAAATTCTGCGACAGCGGTAGCGTTTTCAATATGTCTATCCATTCTGACCGCGAGAGTTTTTATTCCCCGTTGTAGCAAAAAACAGTCGAAAGGTGCGAGCACCGCGCCTGTTGCATTTTGCAAATACGCTAAT
This sequence comes from Cardiobacteriaceae bacterium, assembly GCA_017484165.1. Taxonomy (GTDB): domain Bacteria; phylum Pseudomonadota; class Gammaproteobacteria; order Cardiobacteriales; family Cardiobacteriaceae; genus RGIG9182. The sequence goes on from JAFUTP010000073.1 coordinate 17,945, forward strand.
TTTTCGCCAATTTCCTTATTTTTTACCGCAATCAATCCCGCGAGCAAATCGCTGTGTCCGCCAAGATATTTACTCGCTGAATGCACGACGATGTCAAAACCAAGTTTCAGCGGTTTTTGTAAATACGGGGTCATAAAAGTGTTGTCAGCAACGGAAATGATGCCGTGTTTTTGGGTGATTTTGGCAATTTCCCGTAAATTGCAAGTTGTAAGCAGGGGATTGGTTGGCGATTCGACAAAAATTGCCGCGACATCGGGGCTGATTGCCGCTTCAACGGCGGATAAATCTTGGGTATCAACTTGGGTATAAGTTATGCCGAAGTTAGACATTACGCGGTCGAGCAGGCGAAAAGTGCCACCATACACGCTAGTGCCGATGATGATGCGCTCGCCTTGCTTGAATAGTCCGCAAATTGCGTGTAAAGCAGCCATTCCCGAGGAAAAAGCAAGTCCCGTAATGCCGCCTTCCAGCTCGGCGATGAGTTCTTCGATGGCATCACGAGTAGGATTTCCGCTTCGGATGTATTCCCAATTTTCAAATTCAGCGGGTTGTGCTTGACGAAAGGTGGAAGAAAAATAAATCGGCAAAGTAACCGCCCCAGTGTGTTTGTCGCGACTAATTCCCGCTGCGTGAATTAGGGAACTTGCAAATTCCTTGTAACGCACTGGACGGTGCTTATTTTCTGGTTGAGACATAAATTCCTCGTTGTAGCTAAAAACTTTAATTTTGCTTATAAATTTTCTTCTTGCAAATAACTAAATGGTATTTGCTTATAAATTATTTGTTCATAAGCTCTAATGTTTTTGTGTCTTTTTTACCTTGAAAGAATTTATCCAGCACTTTTTGAAAAATATCTTCACCGCTAGTTTCTGCAAATAAAGTCATTGAAGAGCGAAGTTTTATGCTATCTATATCGCCGAAGATTTTTTCTGCACTGTTTGTATTTAATGTCAATAGTATTTGACATATTTTTCTTAAATTTTCTCCAAGAGTTTTATCGGCGAGAAATTCTCTTGCTTCTTCAATATCTCTTATTGCATAAAATTGAGAAATTTCACTCATTCCCAAACCTGCAATTTGCGGAAAAATAAACCACATCCAATGGCTTTCTTTTTTACCATGTTTTAGCTCATTGTAAGCTGTTTCGAAATAATTTTTCTGTGCGGTAATAAAGCGATTTATTCCGCTGTTGTTGTTTAATTTTTCAGTCATTTGTATATAAAACTAAAAATATTAAATAGTTTGTTCAATATAGTTCTTGCGCAAAACAAATACATCTCTTGCTGCACAATCTGGATAAATCTTTCGCCAATTTTTAATTATCCAGCTGGTTTTAATTCCACATATACCACCTTTAAATTCTGCTTGTTTTGGAAAAACAAAA
>JAFUTP010000074.1 GCA_017484165.1 Cardiobacteriaceae bacterium
ATGACGGAAGAGGGCGGGTTTACGAGAAACGATGCAGCTGATTGAAATTAAATCGAAGAAAATCAGGAACGCCCGTCTCGCGGCACGCGACAAAAAATCCGCCGAAAGAAAACATCGGATTGGTTTTGTGAATAAATACCGAAAACGGAACTCGTAGGTGCAAATAAGGATTCGCCCCCGCGCACCGCGGGTCGGTGCTACCGACCGCGGCACGCGACCCGACTGGGAAAATATAAAAAATTTATAAATTTTCGAGGTGATTTTTTTCAAATTGCGCTAAATTAAGCGGGCTTATTTAAGTATCAAGTATGTTTATTTATTTACTAACAGAAGACCAAGGAATAAGAAATGTCTATTGCAAAGATTGACACAATAGGATCAATTGAAGATTTGCGTCGTGTGGCAGAAAAACGCTTACCGAAGATTTTTTATGACTATGCCGATAGCGGTGCAGGAACGGAAAGCACTTATAAGGCGAATGAGGCGGCTTTTGCACAAATTAAATTGCGGCAGAAAGTTGGTGTAAATGTTGAGGCGCGCAAACTTTCGACTCAAATTCTCGGGGCAGAAAGCAAACTTCCAGTAGTTTTATCACCAGTTGGTTTGCTTGGAATGCAGCACGGCGACGGTGAAATTTTGGCAGCGCAGGCAGCGGAAGAATTTGGCGTGCCTTTTACGCTTTCAACAATGAGTATCTGCTCAATCGAAGAGGTTAAAGCGAAGGTTAAAAATCCGTTCTGGTTTCAACTTTATGTGATGCGCGACCGTGAATTTTTAGCGCGTCTTCTTGACCGTGCAGAAAAAGCAGGTTGTCCGACTTTGGTGCTGACGATGGATTTGCCTGTTATGGGAGTTCGTCCGAAGGATGTAAATAACGGTTTAGCTGTTCCGCCGCGGTTTAGCGTTTGCACAGCGGCTAATTTGCTTCGTCATTATGGCTGGTGGCGTTCGATTGTGGAAACTTCGCGGCGTAGTTTCGGTAACTTAAAAGGCGAAATTAAAAATATCAGCGATCCGCGTTCGCTTGCTGCTTGGACGGCTGAACAATTTGACCCGACCGTTACTTGGGAGACGGTAAAACAAATTCGCGATAAATGGAAAGGCAAGTTGATTGTGAAGGGAATTATGAATGCTGATGATGCAGCGCAAGCGGTAAATGCTGGTGCGGATGGCATTTTGGTTTCAAACCATGGCGGACGGCAATTAGACGGAACAATTGCTAGCCTTGCTGCATTGCCAGAAGTTGTGAAAGCGGTCGGTGATAAAACGGAAGTTTATTTAGACGGCGGAGTGCGCACGGGTGTTGATATTCTGCGGGCAAAAGCATTGGGCGCAAAAGCGGTATTTGTGGGACGCGCTTATACCTACGGCTTGGGAGCTTACGGTAAAGATGGGGTTACAAAAGCTCTGTCAATTCTGCAAACTGAACTTGATAACGCTTTGGCTTTGTGCGGCAAAACCGATGTTAATGAATTGAATACCAGCGTTTTTTATGACGGAACATATCCGACCGCTTGATTTTGCAATTCATCGATAAACAAAAAAACTCCGCTTTTCGGCGGAGTTTTTTTTATTGGGCATATCTAAAAATTCGTCGTTTTGAGCCGTAGGCGAAAAATCTCTATCGGCAGATCCTTCGCTACGTTCAGGATGACGAGGGTAAAAAATGGAACTAACCATAAATTTGGATGCGCCCTATTGCTAGTCCGTAAGGATTATTTTTGTAATTGGAAGAATTTCCCTCCGCTTGCAAAATGAGTTTTGTTGATATTTTCCCAGCTGCCGCCGATTTCTTCGGGCGTTTTCATTTTGACGATGGGGAATTTGTCCGAATTAGCGTTTGCCACTTGTCTATCGATTACGCGGTAATTAAATGAGGCGAGAAGTTCCTGCGCTTCGCTGCTGAATAAATAATTTAAGTATTCCTGCGCCAGTTCGAAATTGCCGTTAGCGCGCGCGTTTTTCTCCACGATGGCAACGGGAAAATCAGCTCGCACGGAAATTTTTGGCACCACGATTTGGAAACCTTCTGCTGGATTTTGTTGCAGGATTGAATAGGCTTCCGACTCGAAAGTCAGCAGTGCATCACCGATATTTTTTTTGATAAAACGGTTGGTTACATCTTTACCGCCATTGTCGAAAACTGCCGTGTGCAGAATGAAATTTTTCATAAATTCATCTTGTTCGGCTTCGGTGGAATAATTTTCCTGCGCATAGGCGAGGGCAGCGAGATAAGTGTATTTACCGTTACCTGAAGTAGTCGGATTAGGGAATATAAAAGAGGTTTTTGCTTTGATTAAATCGTCCCAGTTGCGGATGTTTTTCGGATTGCCTTTACGGACAATGAACACAATTGTTGAGTAGTAGGGAATTGCATCATTTGGAAAAGCTTCTCGCCAGTTTGTATCAACAAGTCCAGCAGATGCTAATTTATCGATATCGCCGTTATTGTTTAAGGTAACAACATCGACTTTGCTATTACCGTTTAATAATGCGTCAATAGCTTTACTTAAAACTCCGTTGGAATGTTTAAGAATTACATCTTCGGATTTTAATTTGCTCCAATGCGCCGTAAAAAGCGGTTCATAGGCATCGTATAAGGGACCAGAAAGTTGATAGGAAGTGTTGTTTAAGGTTTTTGCTCCCGCGAAAGCCGATAAAAGCAATAAGCCAAAAAGAATTTTGCGAAAAAAATAGAAAGAGCCTGTCATAAAAAATCTCCATAAGTAGAAATTTGCTCAAAAATGCTAATAAGAATTCATCTTCTTTAAGCATCTTTGGCAATTTGGTTGAAAAACTGCTTCTATTTTAGGTTTTGTATTAGCGACAAATAGCTAATCAATGGGCAATAAAAAACGACGGCTATTCACCGTCGTTTTGCGATAAGAATGTTGAGTTTGGTGGGGCTGTCTAAAAATTCGTCATTTTGAGCCGTAGGCGAAAAATCTCTATCGACAGATCCTTCGCTGCGCTCAGGGTGACGAGAGTGAAAAATAGAACTAACCCCAAATTTAGATGCGCCCTAGGGTTATTTTCTTAATTGGGAGAATTTCCCTTGTTCGTCGAAGTAAGTTTTTTTCACTTCTGCCCAAGAACCGCCAATTTCTTTGATTGATTTGAGGCGGACTTCACCGAATTTTTGGTTTTGAGCGACTTCGGCGTTGCGGACACGGTAGTTGTGTTTAGCGAGCAGTTCTTGTGCTTCCTTGCTGTAAAGATATTCAAGATAGGCTTTTGCTACTTCGCCAGTTGCTTGTTCAGCCACATTTTTATCCACTACCGCGACATAAAAATCCGCAAGCACGGAAACTTCTGGCACAACTACTTCAAATTCATCAGGATTGGCATCGGCAAGAGAGCGAACTTCGGCTTCAAAGGAAAGCAACACATCGCCGACTTTTCTTTCTGCGAAGGTTTTACGCGCTGTTGCACCGCCTGTTTCATACAAAACCACATGATTTAGGAAGTTTTTTAGGAATTCATCTTGTTTTGTTTCGTCGTTAGGGAATTTTTCTTTGGCATAAGCGACAACACCGAGAATTGTGTAACGACCGTTACCAGAAGTTGCAGGATCTGGGAAAACCGTGCTCACTCCGTCTTTGGTTAAATCTTCCCAAGATTTGATGCCTTTGGGATTGCCTTTACGGACAAGAAAAGCGATTGTTGAGTAATACGGTGAAGATTGATTTTGCAAGCGTTTTTGCCAATCTGCGTCGATATGTCCGCTTTCAACGAGCAATTCCACATCGGTGCTTTGGTTGAAAGTTACGACATCAAAAAGACGACCTTTATGCAATTTGTTTTTTGCTACGGTTTTAGCTTGCTTGGTTGAACCAGCGTTAGTTGTGGTTAAGTTAATAGCTTCTCCGTTGTGAGTTTTAGCCCAGTGTGAGGTGAAAAGTTCGTCGTATTCGGTGAATAAAGCTTTGGAAATATCGTAAGAAGCGTTCAAGAGTTTTTGATCTGCGAAAACAGTTGTCATTACTAAACCGCAAGCGCAGGCGAGTAGAAGTTTTTTCATACATTTGTTCCTTGAATTATTAACAAAAGATACAGTCTCAAAAGTGTATTGATATTTTCTACAATTGCTTGGGACAAGTCAAAATCGATTGATGAAATTTTTTAATAAAACCGATAAGGAAGCACAAAATGATTAAGGAAACTTTGATTTCTGCCGCATTGCTTACGGCAGTTGCAGCAGAGGCAAAAGATTTTTCTTTGCAAGCACCAGTCAAGGCTGCAACCGTTTATTTTGACAGTGCCGAAGTAATGAGGGAAGCAAAAGTCTATTTACCGACAACGGGCACGCACAGTATTCGAATTGAGAATTTTTCAGCGGACGGCAAGCAGGTCGATATTGAAGTCGAGGGTGCGGTTTTAATTAACCGTGTGAATGAAAAAGCAAGCAAACGCGAAGAATTAGCAAGCGATACGGAAAAAGCCTTACTCGCAGTTCAGGCGGATTTAGCAGTTTGCAAGAGCAATATTTCCTTCCATGAAAAATTAGCCGAAGCGGTAATTAAAAAATTGCCTGAAAATCCAGACCTTGCCGAGCAGATGAATAAATTGTCGGTTATTAACGAAAAAATCCGTGATTTACGGCAACTTCATTTGGAATTAGAAGAAAAAGTCAAAGTTTTGACGAATAAATTGAATGATGAAAAAGCACAACTGCCGCAAAGTAAAGACAGTTTGCTGTTGCAAGTTTTTGCCGAAGAAGTAGGCGAGGCGCGGATAAAAATTAGAAATCGTGAAAATGCTTCTTGGTCGCCGTCTTCGCAAATTGAACTCGATAGCAAAAAATCTGCAATCACCATCCGTTCCTACGCCGACATAATCCAAGAAAGCGGTGAAATTTGGGAAAACGCAGAAGTTACGCTGGCAGTCGCTCCGCCTTCTTATAAACAAGCTCCAGCTTTTGTGGAAAAAAATCTTTCTTTCGCTCGGGACAATATGTCTTTTATGGCATTACGAGCAAAAGGTGCAGCGGTTGAAAGTGCCGCGATGATGGAAGATGTTGTTGTGGAAGAGGAAGAAGAACAAGAAGAAGTTACGGAAAATGTGATGATGGCGAAAGCCGCTGCACCGCGCTTGCAAGTCAATGCCACAGGTCTTGATTTCACCTTGCAATTGCCTGGAACATATACGCTGAAATCTGGCAATAGTGCAAGTTTGCGTTACCGCGAAGAACAAATCCCTACGACGGAACTGTCGAGCAGTATTTATGAATGGACGGATGAGAAAAAATTAGACGCGATCTTGACCGCCAAATGGCAAATGCCAGAAAACTTCGCTTTTCTACCAGGTAACTGCCAAATTAAACGAGATGGTTTGACGGTGGCGAATAAATATTTTCCCGACTTATGGGCAGCTGGTAGCAAAAGGGAAATTAGTTTCGGGATTGATCCTGCATTTTCGATTGAGGCACTTATTCCCTCTGCCACGAGCAGTAAGGCTGGCTTAATCGGTAAAAGCAGAATTGTGGAAAACAAAAAAATTATTACCGTCCGCGCTAATGCCGATGTCAATCGCCAACTCAAACTTTACGGAAGAATTCCTACCGCGACGGTAAGCGAAATTACGGTCGATGCGCATTTTTCCGTAGAGCCGAGCGAAAAAAATCCTGAAAATCACCGCAATTTCCTGCTCTGGAATATTCCGAAACTCAAAATTGCTGAGGAATGGAAATTGGAGTTTTCTTATGACATCAAATATCCCGCTGATAAAAGAGTTAATTTTTGATACTTTCCGATAAGTTAAAGAAAAAACCGCCTATGGGAGCGGTTTTTGCTGATTTGATTGATTTTCGCAATTGAGGAAATTAGAAAAATCATCTGTTTGTATGTTGTTTTTTAGAACAACACATAAAAAATAATGCGCTTCGCATTACGGTTGTATATTTGTTTGTATTATTTTTGTATTTGTTTGTAATGTGAATATCATAAATACGCTAAAAAATATACTTACAAATATGCTGGTAAAAGAGCAAAAATCAGGCGGATGATGAAAAAAATCGTTATAAATCAATGAGATAGCTAAATAAAAACTGCATATATAATTTCGCAGGACAGATGATTGAGAGGATTTATGAAAATGAATGAACCGATACATCGCGAAGTGTATGTAGATTTAATACAGGGGAATGGAAGTTTCACTACTGCTGAAGGATATGAATCTATGACGCAAGAACAGTTGGCACACATTACTTACCAATCGGTAGTCAGAAGTAAGCATCAGGAGTTTGAAGAAACGCTTTCACTTTTGATTATGGAGCTTTTGAAATGGCGGTATTTGAAAGAGCGGCGTGCTAATTCCATCAAAAGAATGATTAAAAAACACCGCATCAAAATTCCTGAAATGCTCGAAAGTTTTCCGACGCTTGAAGCTTATTTATTTGATCAAATATGGTTGGAGAGAGTTTGGAAAGCTTCCGTGTTGTTGATGGAACACATTACGCATTTCAAAAATTTCTTTCCTGAAAAACCAGTTTGGACTATCGGTGAAATTATTGATATGCACTTTTTCCCAGAATAATGAACTTCAAAACTCATAAATAAATTCAAATTCAAGCCGCAATTTGCGGCTTTTTTTATAGACAGGGCGCATCTAAATTTAGGGCAGTTAATTTTTCACCTCGTCATCCTGAACGTAGCGAAGGATCTGCCGATAGAGATTTTTCGCCTACGGCTCAAAATGACGAATTTTTAGACACGCCCAGACAGTTATTTCCAATTTATTTGACGCTTAATTTCATAGAGCAGAACGCCCGTAGCGACGGAAACATTTAAGCTTTCCATTTTCGGGTTCATTGGAATTTTGGCTAGATAGTCGCAAGTAGCACGGATGTTCGCCCCAATACCGTTTGCTTCATTTCCGACAACAACCGCTAGCGGAATGTTTCCGAGTTCGAGCGAATAGAGATTACGGCTAGTTTCTTCGCCTGCACCTCCGATAATCCAAATGCCTCGTTCTTTCATAATTTCGATTTCGCGTTTGAGATTACTTACACGGAATATCGGCAGAATTTCACTTGCCCCGCAGGAAACTTGATGCACGGTAGCGTTGATTTCCGCTGCGTTGTTATTCGGAATTAGCACGCAATCGACATCGGCAGCGAGTGCGGTGCGCAGACATGCTCCGAGATTGTGCGGATCTTGTAAGGAATCCAAAATCAAAATTAACGGCTGTTTATTAGCGGCGAATTTGGCAGCGACGATTTCTTGCCAACTCGCGGCAGAATTTTCCAAAGCGCATTCGGCGGCAATTCCCTGATGTTTGACACCTGGCAGGCGGAAGTCGATTTGATAGCTTTCGACATACTTAATCGGAATTTTTTTCGCGTTAAGTTCGTCGAGTAACAGAGATAAGTTTTTACTTTTTTTATTTGCGGCAACTTCAACGCTGATGATTTTTTTGTCGTCGAGTGCTTGTTTTACCGCGTGAATACCACCGATATAGATTTTTTGCATTGTGTTGTCTGTCCTGTGTAGAAAATATTGTTTCTTTGCAAGTTATATTTTTGCTTGCTTCATAATCTAGTAATTATTTATTAGAGAATTTTTCAAGGAGTATGTTCGTGAGTGAAGAACAGGTATTAGAGGGATTAGAACCGCGAGTGGTTTGGGGATATTTTTCCAAGATTTTGCAAATTCCGCGCACGAGCGGTGATGAAGAAAAAATCCGTGAGTTTGTAGAGACGGAAGCGGTGCGCTTGAATTTAGAGCTGAAAAAAGATGATGCTGGCAATATTGTGATTAAAAAACAAGCGCACAAAGCCCGTGAAGGTGCGGAAAAAATCATTTTGCAAGCGCATCTAGATATGGTCGGCCAGAAGAAAAGCGGTTCGGAATTCAATTTTTTGACTGATGCAATTAAGCCTGTAATAAAAGATGAATGGGTAAAGGCTGACGGAACTACTCTCGGTGCAGATAACGGTATCGGAGTAGCAGCAGCACTTGCTGTTCTTGCGAGTTCTGATTTACCGCATCCAGAATTAGAAGTGCTTTTTACCGCTAGTGAAGAAATTGGAATGATTGGCGCACGAGCACTTGCTCCGAATATGCTGGAGGGCAAAGTCCTAATAAATCTCGACAATGAAACATTAGGCGAAATGGCGATTGGTTGCGCAGGCGGTGCTGATATTTCTGCATCTTTACCGTTTTCCTATCAAGCAAATGAAAAATCTGGTTTTACTCTGCTTATTTCGGGCTTAAAAGGCGGGCATTCGGGAATTGATATTGATAAAAAACGCGGTAACGCATTAAAAATTATCGGAATGCTGCTTGCTCGGATTGCAGATTGCATCAATTTACACAGCATCGAAGGCGGTGATATGCGTAATGCAATTTGCCGTGAAGCCAAAGCGCAATTTGCCTCCGATGCGCTTTATTCTGATTTGCGCACCAGAATTCGCGCGGCTCTGGCTGAAATTAAAAACGAACTTTGTGAAGAAGACCAAAAGGTTAAATTCACCTTCGTGCGCAACGATGACCCGATGCCAGAAGCAATGAGCGAAGATACGCAGGCGCGGATTTTCCAATTCCTCGAAGCTTTTCCCGACGGTGTTATCGCTATGAGTCAGGAATATGAAAATACGGTGGAGACTTCCAATAACTTGGCGAAAATTTTTATTGACGGTCGGAAAATTAAATTTCATTCGCTTGCTCGCTCGCTTGATGATAAAAAACGGGCAACTTTGGAAATTGAAATTCAGGAATTGGCTGCAAAATTTTCGGGAAAAGTTCAGTTTTCGGAAGAATACCCCGCTTGGCAAGTCGCTGATGGCGGTGAAGTAGTGGCGATTTGCTATCACCAAGGGGCAAATTTAGGCATCGAACCGAGGGCAAAAATTATTCACGCAGGGCTTGAATGCGGATTGATTAAGCGTTTGAATTCTGAAATTGACGCAATTTCGATTGGACCGACGATTGAAATGCCGCATTCTCCGAGCGAGCGAGTAAATATTGCATCGGTGGAAAAATTCTGGCAGTGGTTAATCGCGATTTTGCAAGCCTATGCAAGAATGTAGCGGTTAAAGCTTATGAATAAAAAGCGGAAAGGATTACCTCTTTTCCGCTTTTTTTATTTAAGTCTGTTTTATTCATTATTTGGCATATTTGAGAAATTAGTTGAAAAGCCGTCTGCCGTCTTTATATATGTCGCGAAATTTCAGAGTTCATCACTGATGAATATTCAAGCAATCTAGTAATAAATATTTGAGTTACAAAAATGGCAGAAAAAGACCTTTATGCGATTTTGGGAGTTGCTCGCGGTGCAAGTGCTGATGAAATCAAAAAAGCCTACCGTAAATTGTCAATGAAATGGCACCCAGACCGCAACCCAGACAATAAAGAAGAAGCAGAAAAAAAATTCAAGGAAATCAATAAGGCTTACGAAATTCTCTCCGATCAAGAAAAACGCCAAATTTATGACAACTACGGCTTTGATGCAGCAACGGGACAAGCTGGTGCTGGTGGTTTTGGAGCTGGTGGTTTTGCGGATATTTTCGGCGGTGTTTTCGACAATATCTTCGGCGGCGGACGGCAAGAACGGCGCGGTAAAGATTTGCTCTATCCATTGGATTTGTCTTTGGAAGAAGCAGCGGAAGGTAAGGAAGTGCGGATATCCATTCCGACGCAAGTATCTTGTGATAAATGTAAAGGAACTGGTGCGGCGGAAGGTTCAGGTCGCAAAACCTGTCCAGGTTGCCGCGGACAAGGGCAAATTCGCCGTGATCAGGGATTTTTCTCGATTGCTCAAACCTGTCCGCAATGCGCTGGTGTTGGCACGGTAGTTGAGAAGCCTTGCGAAAAATGCCACGGTAACGGAAGAATTAAAGATACCCGTGAATTAACGGTAAATATTCCCGCAGGTGTTGATACAGGCGACCGTATCCGAGTTGCAGGTGCGGGAGAAGCTGGACGCGGCGGCGTGCAAGCGGGAGATTTATTCGTCGAAGTGCGGATTAGAAAACATCAAATATTCCAGCGCGAAGGCGACCAGCTGTATTGCAGCATTCCGATATCTTTTGCGACAGCTTGCTTGGGAGGCGAAGTTGAAGTGCCGACTTTGGCAGGAAAAGTCAAACTCACTATTCCAGCAGAAACCCAAACGGGACGGATTTTCCGCGTTCGCGGTAAAGGGGTAAAAGGTGTTCGTAGCAATGCCGCTGGTGATTTGTTCTGCACGGTAAAAATCGAAACGCCTGTCAATTTGAGTAAAGAGCAAAAGGAACTTTTACGGCAATTTGCTGATAGTTTGACTACGGGCGGTGCAAACCATCAACCGAAAGACAGCGGATTTATCAACAAAGTAAAAGATTTTTTTGATAAATGATTTTTTTAACGAGAGCCGCCCGAGTGGCGGCTTTTTCTTGCGTTGAAAGTAAATGTACACAGAAAATTTTTTGCAATGCGGACGCTTTCATTTGGATTTGAACCGTCCCAAAATTATGGGAATTTTGAATTTAACTCCCGATTCTTTTTCCGATGGCGGCAAATTTATCGAGCCGCGAAACGCGCTTATTCAGGCGGAAAAAATGCTCAAAGAAGGTGCGGAAATTTTGGATATCGGAGCAGAAAGCACTCGTCCTGGTTCACAGGCAATTGCGGTGGAAGAGGAAATTTCGCGGTTAAAACCCGTAGTTTCCGAACTGCTGAAACATTGCGTGCCGATTTCAATTGATACAAAAAATACTCGCACAATGCAGGTGATGCTCGATTTGGGCGTGGATATGATTAACGATGTGCGGGCTTTGGAAGATGAGGGAGCGGTTGATTTACTTGCAAAATACGATTGTGCTGTGTGCCTGATGCATATGCGCGGTATGCCGATAAATATGCAAGAAGATACCAATTACGGCAATTTGCTCGCAGAAGTTGGCGGATATTTGCAAGAGCGTGCGCGGATTTGTAGGGAAGCGGGAATTGATAAAAATAGAATTTGCTTGGATTACGGCTTCGGTTTTGCTAAAAGTCCTGAACAAAATTTTGAATTAGTCCGACAAACGGCGGCATTTCTCGAATTTGGCTATCCAATTTTGCTCGGTGTGTCAAGAAAATCTTCCATCGGATATGTTCTTGGAGGGCGGGAAGTGCAGGAGCGAATTACCGCATCGGCGGTGCTAGCAGCATTTGGCGCATATTTCGGGGCAAAAATTATCCGTGCTCATGATGTGCGAGAAACCAAAGATGCTTTGCTAATCTGCGAGCAATTTATGAAGTAAGAATGAAATACTTAATTTATGGATAACTTATGAATTCAGAATTAGAAAATTTATACCGTGATCTCATCATAGATCACAGCAAAAATCCCCGTAATTTTCATTCGATTGCAGATGCAAGCCATTCGGCGACAGGGCACAATCCGCTTTGCGGCGACAATTTGAAGATTTTTATTAAGTTAGATGGCGACAAAATCACCGATATTGCATTTGTCGGCGACGGTTGCGCGATTTCCAAAGCCTCCGCTTCCTTGCTTACCGAAATTGTGAAAGGTAAAACGGTGGAAGAATTTTTGCGTATTTACGATGAATTTCACGAAATCGCGACGGGGGAGGGCGAAATTCCCGAAAATTACGGTAAATTGAAAGTGCTCGCAGGGGTTAGAAATTATCCGGCAAGAGTGAAATGTGCAACTCTTGCTTGGCATACGGTAGATGCAGCATTAAAAGGGCAAAATAGTGCAAAAACTGAATAGGAACAGTGTAAAAATAAAAACATAACGGAAGTAAAAAAATGGAATTTGATGAAGTCCCTTACCGCCGAGATTTAGATGATGAAAATCTCCCTGCAATTGAAAAAGACATTATTTTGCAGTTAAAAACGGTCTTTGATCCTGAAATTCCCGTTGATATTTATGAGTTAGGCTTAATCTACAATGTGAGTTACGACGAAAACACTGGCATCGCGGAAGTATGGTTTAGCTTGACTGCGCCTGCTTGTCCAGTGGCGGATAGTATGCCTTACTGGATTGTTGAGGCAGTGGAAAGGGTCGATGGCGTTGATGAATGTATTACTCATATCGAATGGGATCCGCCTTGGCGAATGGATATGATGAGTCTAGAAGCAAAAATAGAATTAAATATGATTTAAGAGTTAGATTTTTATATAAAGATAGATGGGAAAAATACTCATAACAGGTATAAAAAATAAATTGATATTTTTTGATTAAAGAGTAGAAAAAAATATGCTTGATATATATGCAAACAGGGTTGAAAAATTTTTAGATACGGTTTTAGTCGGAAATAATTCTGCGCCATTACTTGCAGTAATGCGCTATGCAAGCCTGGGAGCTGGAAAAAGAATTAGAGCGGCTTTAACTTATGCCGCAGGTGAAAGTTTGCAAGTGGATTTGCAAGCTTTGGATTGGGCAGCAGCCGCACTTGAATGTATTCACGCCTATTCTTTAATTCACGATGATTTGCCAGCGATAGATAATGATGATTTTCGCCGTGGAAAGCCCAGCACGCATCGTGCTTTTGATGAAGCGCAGGCAATATTAGCAGGCGATGCTTTACATTCTTATGCTTTTGAATTGCTCATAAAATCACCGTTTAGTGCAGAAATAAAAGTCAAACAGATAGAATATTTAGCTAAAATAGTAGGAAAAGACGGAATGATATTAGGGCAAAGTCTTGATGTTTTTTCTACCGATAAAAAAATAACAACAGAGGAATTGTTTTTAATTCATTGGCACAAAACTGCCGATTTAATTTCAGCAGCAATTTATTTAGCGGCAGTTGCTGCTGATAATTTTGCTGAAATTGCAGAAAGAGTGCAAAAAATCGGCTATTCATTAGGAATGGCATATCAAATTGCCGATGATATTTCCGATTGTGTTAAATCAAGTGCAGAACTCGGTAAAACCGCTGGTAAAGATTTAGCGCAAAATAAAAATACCTTTGTCTCTTTTTACGGCATAGACGGTAGTAAAAAAAAGCTGGAAGAGTATAAAAATAAAATCAATACAGAGCTTGATGAATTAAATATCAGAAATAGCAAATTACACAACTTGATTGAGGAAATTTTTCAGCTTATTAGTTGAGGCTTAATATTACGGGAAGTTTATGTTTGATTCATTATTAGTGCAATTTGTCGTTTTATGGGCAGTTATTGATCCAATTGGTTCTGTGCCAGTTTTTTTAGCGAAAACGGCGGGCTTAAAACCGCAAATCAGCCGTAAAATTGCCCGTAAAGCAATCATAATTTCAGCCTGCATTCTTTTATTTTTTTTACTTCTCGGACAAATATTGTTGGAGTTGATGCAAATACCTCTTTCGGCATTTCAAATTGCAGGTGGTTTGGTGTTATTGATATTTGCATTCACGATGATTTTTGGCGATGGTAAGCCTGAGGCGGAAATAAAAATGGCTTCGAATTGGGACGAACTCGCAGTTTATCCCTTGGCTGTTCCGTCGATAGCTTCGCCTGGCGCGATGATGGCTGTTGTATTACTTACGGATAATCATAGATTTCACATTATTGATCAGTTTGTAACCGCTGTAATAATGTTGTCTATTTTACTGATTACACTAGGCTTTTTTTATGCCGCAGGATTTATACAAAAGTTAATCGGAAGAATGGGAGCTTCGGTAATTAGCCGAATTATGGGATTGATACTTTCCGCAGTCGCTGTAAATAATATTTTAGATGGTATATATGACTTCTTTATTAACAATGTTAATAATGTCGGAAAAGGAATATTATAAGTTGCAATTAACTTATTATTTCAACTTGAACCCCAGTTGTGGTAGGTAGCACTTGTATATGATTTTCAGGTAATATTTCATCATAAAAAGCAATAATGCAATCACCTAATCCGCTACCGCTAATTTTCACCCCTTTACAATTATTATTTATTGCATCGCGAATATGAATTGCTTGATTAAAGTCGCATACTCCTAGCTGACACATAAACTTGTGGTAATCTTGCAGAAAGTTGAAAAAATCTTGCCATTTTTCCTCTTTCGCGGCTGTGATTGCTTGTAAAGTTTTGTCTCCCATTTTTAAGTGCAATTTGTTATAAAAAACTTGGTTTTGTTCATATTTTTGCGCTAAATCTTCCAAAATTTGGGCTGTTGGTGTTTTATATCCGGCGTATCGGACGGATAAATTAGCACTGGGCAGAGGTAATTTTTCCACCATCATATGTTGATTTTTTGCACTGTTTGCTCTGCGATATGCCAACATTCCACCGTAAAGGCTTGCTGCCAAATCAGCTCCTGAACCTCTTCCTTGGATTTCTAAAATAATATTGTGAGCGACTTGATGCAAGTCATAATCTGATACTGCACGCTTATTTAATTTGATTAAAGCAGCCAGAGTTGCAATCGTAACCGCAGCAGAAGAGGCAAAGCCAATTTCAGGGTTGATGGAACTAGTGATTTTTAAGGTGATGCCCTGTGTTGGTTGATATCGTTTTACCGCAGCTAAAATAAAGCGCAAAGCATAACTATCTTTTAAGTTATTCAACGGTGCTTTATAGTCTCCTAATGAACTATAAATCACCAAATTATTATCACTTCTAGTTTGTAAATTAACTGTTATATATTCTGAAATAGCGCAAACAATTGCCCAATAGTCATAAACTACGGCGTGTTCCCCGCAAATCATTAAACTTCCAGGTGCTTTGGCAATTATTTCTGTCATAGTCTTTTTAACCTCTTTATTTATAACTTATAACGAATAATCATATTCAATAATTACAGGTGCGTGATCAGAAAAAACTTCATCTTTGTATATTTGGGCATTTAATACCTTGTCTGATAAACTATTAGTGATAATTTGATAATCAATTCTCCAACCGACATTATTTATTCTAGCGGTTTTACTTCTTTGCGACCACCAAGAATATTCATCGTCGTTTTGATTTACAATTCTGAATGCGTCTTTATAACTGCCAGAGAATAATTCAGATAGCCATTCTCTTTCGTGAAGTAAAAAACCGCTGCAATTAACATTTGCTTTCCAATTCTTTAAGTCTTTTTCCGTATGTGCAATGTTAATATCGCCTGTAAGGATTATTTGATGTCCGTTTTTGCTTAAATTTTCTAAATACGGTAATAATTTTGCCATAAATTTTTCTTTTTCTTGCTGACGAACTTCTCCGCTTGTTCCAGAATGCATATAGAGTGAGATTATTTGCAGATTTTCGTAAAAAATAGATAGCCAGCGTCCTTCGCAATCAACTTCATTCCAGCCGATGCCTTCTTCGATTTTAATTGGCTCTTTTCGGGCATAAATTGCCACTCCGCTGTAACCTTTTTTTTCGGCACTGTGGTAGTAGTTGAACGGAAAAGGAAAGAATTCCTCGGATAATTGCTCTTTCTGCGCCTTGGTTTCTTGAATGCAGACTACATCGGCATTTTGCTGGGCAAGCCAGAGAAAAAAACCTTTTTTGGCAGCAGCTCGAATTCCGTTTGCATTGAATGTAATCACTTTTAACATTGCAGCCTCAATGAAGTTTTAGTATGCACAGAAAAATAACAAAGAGTGTAAATAAAATCAAGTTTTTATTGTATAGAGCATAAAAATAAACTTCATAAGAGATTGAGTTTATGAACAATTGCTTACCGTTATTTAATAAAATTCCGCAATTACAAGCTACAAGATAGTGATGAAATAATAAATACAGTATAAAAAATTTCGCATAACGGTAGGAAAAATAGTTAAGTAGAGAAATAATTAGGAATTTTTGAGGCAACAAAGCTGTAATTTTTAATATTTCTTGCACTGTTTTAATAAAAACGGCGGAAAAATATTCCACCGTTTTACTATTTATCTCCAAGGATGAAAATTTTTACTTAATTCAAGCTCATCATCGTACAACTTGAACCAGTAATCTTCCCATCTAGTGCTCACAACTATCAGTAAGTAATCTTTTTCGTAATACATTTGATAAAAATGTGGCAGCATATGTTTTGCAAATGGTCCGTTATAGTCAGAAGTTGGAACTGAAATTGTTTTTACAATTTCTTTGTTTTTATTACAAATTACTAACTCATCGTCAAATAAGTAAT